>JAISYA010000244.1 GCA_031270205.1 Treponema sp. | reverse complement strand
ACATAGGCTATGTCGATCCTGCAACATAGGCTATGTCGATCCATCCACATAGCCTATGTCGATCCCACAACATAGCCTATATCGATCCATCCACATAGCCTATGTCGATCCCACAACATAGCCTATGTCGATCCCGCAACATAGGCTATGTCGATCCATCCACATAGGCTATGTCGATCCTGCAACATAGGCTATGTCGATCCACCCACATAGCCTATGTCGATCCATCCACATAGCCTATGTCGATCCATCCACATAGCTTATGTCGATCCATCCACATAGCCTATGTCGATCCATCCACATAGCTTATGTCGATCCATCCACATAGCTTATGTCGATCCACCCACATAGCCTATGTCGATCCATCCACATAGCCTATGTCGATCCATCCACATAGCCTATGTCGATCCACCCACATAGCTTATGTCGATCCATCCACATAGCCTATGTCGATCCCGCAATATAGCTTATATCGATTGGGGGTTATCAGCGGTTCGCGGGTACATTTCTGAGTATGGTAGTGGTGCGCGGATTGCAAGTAAACGCCGATGCCCTGCCCTGCGCTTGCTAAGGGGGAAAAAATTCGTTATTTTGGAAAAGGCGGATAAGGAGGCGCGGTTGATGAGCGGCAAAAAAAACTTCAAATCCCTGACGGCCCTTGTTGCCGCGGCGGCGCTGGTCATTTCCTGCGGGAGTTCCGGAAAAGCCAGACGCGGCCCGGACATCCCGTTTCCGGAGGGAAGTTTTTGGAAATATACCGATCCGTATGAAACCCGGTACCAAAAATTCTTCGCCGGGGGAGGTTTGCTCCTTATTGACGATATAAGTAACGACAACATCTGGTATCAGGACGGTCCGACGATTTATTTTTCAATCAACAGCGGCTATGTCGAGTATGAGGGAGGATGGGCCGACAGCCAGACCATCCGGGGCAGCGCCCGTGATCTTATGGGGGAGACCTGGGATTTCGAAATGACCCTGGAAACCGACCCTGTCCTGCTGGGAACGTACAGCCACCATGAAACCTGGGAAAGCGATTCCGTTTTTCCGCCCTTTACCTGGCCGCTCAGGGGCATTAACGAAATACGGATCAAAAATCCCAACGCGTTTTCCCTGCTGATAGCCATCCGCGGCGACAGCGGCGGCGCGGAGGGCGGCGGGGTGGATTTTAACGTGCCCCCCTCCTCTTTTAATTCGGTCTTTATCCCCGACGGCGGCTACTCAATATATTTTGTTTTTTCATACCAGCCTGAGATCCTGTACCGGGGAGATGGGTTTTACCTGTCGGAGTACGGGTTTGAAATAGAGATCGCGCAGGCCGCCGACGGCAATTACGGCATACGCCGGGTTGATTGATTCGCGGGGCCGGGACGCCGGATAAGCTTCCGCGGAGCAGCGCTTTGCGGTATTACCCCCCCGGAGATTCAAGCAGGGCCAGCAATTGCTGTTCAAGTTTTCCCTGCGCAGCGGAACCGTAGCTCCGGTCCCCGCGGTCAAGACGCACCGGGCCGTCGTGGATAATGCCTTCGGGGCTTTTTCCCAGGACGAGAATCCGTTCACCCAGGTAGACTGCTTCGCGGGGATCGTGGGTTACCATAACGGTAAGGCGGGGGAAATCCGCCGCAAGGCCGCGGGTAAGGTCCATGAGGGCGATGCGGAGGGGAATGTCCAGGGACTGAAACGGTTCGTCCATAAGGAGGGCCTGTCCCGGAAAAGCGAAGGCGCGCGCCAGGTTCACCCGCTGGCGCTGGCCGCCTGAAAGTTCATGGGGCAGGGCGGCGGCCTTGTCTTCCAGAGAGACCCTGCGGAGAAAATCGCGGGCGCGCGTTTCGGCGGCCTTTTTTCCCATCAGTTCCAAAAGGGGCAGGCTGACGTTTTCAAGCGCCGTCTTCCAGGGCAGCAGGCGCGGCTCCTGAAAGACTACGCTTGCCGGAAGCGGCGAATCGGCGCTGATGAGAATCCCCCCCGAGAGGGGCTTAAGCAGACCGGCGATAAGCCTGAGCAGCGTGGTTTTACCGCAGCCTGAGGGGCCGAGGACCAGTACCGGGCTTTCGCCGCCCATTTCCAGCGAGAGGTTTTTGAAAACGGGCGCGTTTGCGATAAAGCCGAAATCCACGCCGCGGAATGAAATCGTGGTCATCAACGCCCGCGCCGCCTTTGCGCCTGTTTGAGTATAAGGCCGAGCAGGGCCTGGCTCAGCGCGGCGGCAATCACCGTGCCGGCGGTCCAGGCAAACAGTTCCGCGGTTTCAAGCTGCGATTTGGCGGCCTGCATGCCCGTGCCCAGGGCGCGGCGGGGCTGGATCAGGACCTCCGCGGCAACTACCACTTTCCAGCACAGGGAAAGGCCGCTGCGCAGACTCCCCAGGATAAAGGGGGCGATGCCGGGCAGGTACAGCGACCAAAAGCGCTCTTTGCGGGACAGGCGGTACGCGGCGAAAAGTTCTTTCAGTTTGGGGTCCAGGGATGAGACGCCCGCGATAACGGCGGCGGCGGTAACGGGGAAGATCATGAGAAACGCGGTGAATACCGGCGTCCGTTCCTGCCCGAACCAGAGGAAGGCGATGAGAATCACCGACATCACCGGGGTCGCGGAGATCACCTGAAAGAGCGGCTTCAGCAAAGCTCCGGCGCGCCGGTCAAGCCCCGCAGCCGCGCCCGCCATGATCCCAAGCGGAACGGATATTGCCATTCCCAGCAATACCCGCAGGCCGCTTTCGGCCAGGGACCGGAGGAAGCGCTCTGTGCCGATGAGCCGGATACAGCGCCGCAGTACCGGCAGGGGGCCGGGCAGCAAGAGCTCGCTTCCCCTCAGCCGCGCGGCGCATTCCCAGAAAAGCAGCAGGAGGAGGATTCCTCCCGCTGTCCAGCGGGGCGCTGTCCAGCGGGGCGCTGTCCAGCGGGGCGCTGTCCAGCGGGGCGCTGTCCAGCGCGGCGCGGCAAAAGCGGAATCCCGGCCGGGGGAGGCTGACGGCCCGGTCCCGGCGGCCCTTGCGTTATTATTCGCCATCGGCCTATTTTGGAATATAGTAAAAATCATCCTTCGGCAGCGCCCCGCCGATGGAGGCGGGGGCAAATTCCAGAAAAGCTCTGAACAGGGCCTCAATGCCCGGCCGGGCCGCGGCCGCGGGAATAAAAACGTAGTTGCTGCGGGGAATGGCGGCGGCCGCTACCGGGGCGCGCAGACCCAGATCGTGCTTTTCAACCAATGCCCCCGCGGCGGCGGGATTCGCCGTGACCCACTTAACCGAGGCTTCAAGGCTTTTCAAAACTTCTTTGACCAGGCCGTCGTTGGCCGCCGCAAAAGCGCCGTCCACTACCAGGGCCGTCATTGGATAATTCGCCCCGCCGACGTTATCCGCGCCGCCGTGCAGCCTGATCCACTCATCCTGAATGTCACCTACAGGCTTGATGTTACTGTTCCCATTACGCGCCATGGTTGCGAAAGGTTCCGGCAGCAGGGCCAGGCTGACCCGGCCCGCGATAAGGGCCTGGGCTATTTCCGGGTATGCCAGGGCGTAGCCAAGCCTCAAGTCACTGTCGGGATTTATCCCCCTGGACAACAGTATCTTTCTGAACACATAATCGGGCGTGGCGCCCTGGCCGGCGACTTCCACGGTTTTGCCTTTCAGATCTTCAATGCGCCGCACCGAAGGATCGGCCGAAAGCAGGCTGAGCATGCCCGTCCCCGTAATCGCCGCAATCTGAATCTTTTTCCCGGACGAGGCGATTTTCGCCGCCACATTGGGGGGCAAAATACCGATCTTCGCTTCACCTGAGATAAACTTCGCCGCCATAAGATCCGCCTGGGCGAGAGCCTCCACGCTTATCTCAAAACCGGCCGCGCGGGGAGGCGCTTCAAACAGCCGGATCATACCCACACCGGAAGGTCCTTTCAATCCGTAAATCGTAACTTTACCGGATGTTTGGGCAGGCAGCATCGCCGTGACGCCTCCGGCCAGAATAAGTAACAACAGTTTCCGTAAATGTTTTTTCATTATTTGCTCCTTTTCAGTAGTGTAACGTATTTATACCTGGCCGTACAGAAAGGCCGCGTCTTCATCGGTAAAAGGTTTGCCGTACAGGAATTCAAAAAGAAAGCGTACGTCCTCGGGGGCCATATTGAGGAAACGGCAGCCGAAATAACCCGTTGAACTGTCCTTGTAGCGCCGCACGATTTTGGCCTCCGTGTTAACGAACCGCAGGGGGCTAATAAGTTTTACCGATAACTCGGTGTCCGCCAGCAGCGACGCGGCGGTTTTTGAATGGGGATAGGCGAACAAGAGGCCTGAAACGCTGATGTCGATTACCTTCCCCTCAAAAGGATTGTTTTGCACCTTCCCCTGTTCAAAGTAGCCGTTTATCTTGAGCGAATAGGCGAGTATTTTTCCAAACTGATACAACGTATTGATCACCTCGTAATTAAAAAGAGGTTTCTCGTTGTTGTTGAGCCAGATGTGAATATAACCGATCACGTATTCCTGAAACAGAATGGGAACCCACGCGTCCGAGCTTATGCCGGCGGCGTGCTTGGCCTTGATAAAGCGGGCGAGGGCGTCGTCTATATAAGCCGGATCCACCCCGGTGCTTTCCAGATACCGTTTGAACATTTCCTCGGTGACGAGGCGCTTGCGGGGATAGGGATCGGCCGGGGGCAGACAGCCCAGCGTTGAGGGAAGAAACAGAGTCTTGCCCATTTCCGCCAGAATCCGTTCCTCGATGTCGGAAGGCTGGACATCCTTAAAGATAAGCAGCTTGTAGCCGCTGGCGTAGCCCCTGATCCAGTCGGCCATCTCGTCAATAAGCCCTGAAAGGTTTTTGAGATCGAGCTTGCTGAAAAAATTGCCGATTGCCTCGGATTCGAATTCCATGATTTTGGGAAAAGAAAGATTGTACCGGTCTCCCAAAAGGGTAAACTGCACCTGCATCTCTCCGGGAATCATGATCCGCGAATAAGAGCGGTTGAGGTTTTTATAGAGGAATTCCGGCACGTCGCAGGTGATGATTTCGTCTTTTATCAAAGACACCTCTACGGCAAACGTAACCGTCTGTCCCATGTATTCAAACATGAGGTCGAGTTTGTTTCTGACTTTCAGTCTGCTGATCGGCCGGTCCACCCGGAGTACAACCTCGTTCTTGACGGGTCTGTCCAGGATGAGCACATACTCGACGCGGTCCCTGTGGTATATAATGGGAAGCCGCTCGTCATACAGCACCTTGAAGAGAAACTCTTTTTCAATCCGTTTTATCGGCGTCGCCATGGTTCCCGCCTAAAAAAACCGTTCATAGGGTGAAAAATCGAAACGGTGTTGGGTCTCTGTGTCCTCGGACTGCCGGCTTCTCGGTTCGTCCAGCAGCAGATCCTCAAAAACCCAGACCCTTGCGGACCTCGCCGGTTCCGCGGGCGGCGGCGCGCTTTCCTGCGCCGGGGTTTCTTCGGTCCCCTCAGCGGTACTGTCCGTCTCCTCGGGCGCGGGCGCGGCCGTCTGCTCCTGCAGCCTGATGTACAGCTCCCCGGTTATCCCCTGTTCCCGCCCGACAAAACGAACCACAAACGAAACCGCGCCGTCCGCTTCCTCCCGGCCGCCGCCGATCCGGTAAGTCCGGGGACTAATGCCGTTCAATACCGACAGGAAGCTCTCAAGCGAGGCCCGGTTCATGGCGGCAAGACTGGGAGAGGCGGCGTTCCCCGCGACCAGGGCGGAGGCGACCTGCCGGGCAAAGAGGTAGCCTTCCCTGGGAGCCCCGCCCTGTCCCAATGCCCCGATTACCGTATCGGAAGGATAGCGGGGGGCCTCCCCCCGCTGGGGCCGCAGCAGAACCTCGGGGATCGAACCGCGGGACATGCCGGAATCGTCATCCTCCTCCGTCTGGGCATCCTGGGCAAAGACCGGCCCCCGGATAAAAAAAAGAACCAGCGCGATAATCCCGGCCACGGAACATTTTGTATTTATTTTCATCCTCCGCAGTGTATTCTAGCATATTTCCCCGTATTGTTCTATATTTTACAGCGGGATTTTGATGAAAAAAACGATCCGGTCCGTTTTAACCGAAGGATTTACCGACCCTGTACGGGATGTACTCTGGGGTCACATTTACCTCACCCCCGCGCTGGCGGCGCTGACCGCGTCCGCTCCTTTTATGCGGCTCCACCGCATTATGCAGCTTGGGCCGGTGTATCTGGCCTATCCCGGCGCGACCCACACCAGGGCAAGCCACTCCATAGGCGTCTACCATCTGGGCAGGCGGCTCCTCCAAAACCTCATCGAGCGGGGCGCTTCCGAATGGCTCAGTCCCGAAGGGGTCCGCTCTTTTCTCTGCGCCTGCCTCCTCCACGACGCGGGACATTTTCCCTATACGCACTCCCTGAAGGAACTGCCCCTTCGCTCTCACGAGGCCCTTACCGGGGCAATTATTATGAGCGAGCCGGTGAAGAGCCTCGTAGGATCCGGCGGCGCGGACCCGGAGCTTACCGCGGCCATTGTGGACAGGGAACTCGGCGGCGGGAAGGGGAGGGGGGAACTCCTCTTTTACCGGAAACTTCTCTCCGGCTGCCTTGACCCCGACAAGCTGGACTATTTGAACCGGGACGCCCGCTACTGCGGTGTTCCTTACGGCGCGCAGGACGTGGATTTCATCCTTTCGCGGCTGTATCCCCATGCGGAGCGGGGCGCGGACATCGATTCGCGCCTGATTCCCAATGTGGAGGCAGTACTTTTTTCCAAATATCTCATGTACCGGACGGTTTATTGGCACCGGCAGGTGCGCTCGGCCACGGCGATGATCAAGAAAGCGCTCCTCAAGTGTCTTGAATCGGGACTGCTGGCCGGTGAAGAACTTTACAATCTGGATGATCAGAGCCTTTTTGCCCTGCTTCGCGCCCGCGCCGGGGACAAAACCGGGGGCGGCCTCGTCGGGGCCGTATACGAAGGACGGCCTTACGCCGTCGCCGCGGAAATTCCCTTTGTCGAGGCGGACCACGCCTGCCTGCGGGACATACGCAGCCGTTCCCGCTACGAGGAACAGCTTGCGGCGGCATTCCGCGCAGCGGGCATTTCCATCGGGGCGGAAGACCTCATTATCGACCTGCCCGAGCCGGTTTCCTTTGAAACGGACCTCTTTGTGCAGGATGAAGAGCGCTGTTTTGCGGAAAGTTCCAGCGCCTTCAAGTACGGAACGCTGCATGCATTTGTAAAAAGCCTGTATACTATCCGCGTCTTTGTTAATCCTTCTTTTGAAGAAAGAGTGAAGACGCTGCCGGAATTATGTGCTATACTGTATAATACTAAAATATGGCTACAATTATAGCAGGGACCATTAAGCAAGGGAGGCCCGAATATGGACATTCACAACACTACTGAAGACATTGTGTTCAGTGTGGCGCAGACAATTTTTAATGACATAGAGAAGGAAGGCAATCCGGGCGGGTTCTGCTTCTGCGATCAATGCCGGATGGATACGATTTGTTACGCCCTTAACCGCCTGGAACCCCACTATATTGTTTCCAACCGGGGCATTACCCGCATTGAGCAGGACGGAATGCAGTGGCAGCAGATAGAGGCCGATATAGCGACGCTGGTGTATAAGGGGCTGCGCCTGGTGAATCATTTCCAGAGGCCCACCGCGCCCCACGATGGTTCAAGTACTCCGGACGCGGAAAAGTCCGAGCCGTCATTTGACATTCCCACGATTATCGGGCGGCTTTTTGACGGCGTTAATTTCGCTCCCGTATCGGGAGTCACCGTGACGCTCCGCCGAGACGGGGAACTCGTAGCTATGCGGAACCTCAACTGGCAAAACCCCTACACCCTGATCTCCAACACGCCGGGCACCTATACGTTCTGGCCCGCCCCTATCCCCGCCGAAGCCGCGGATCTCCACAAAACCTTTGAGTATTCGCTTAAAATCGAAGGGCCGGATTACGATCCCCTTACCCACTTTTTCAAAATTCCCGCGGTGGGCAAAATCCAGACGATTTCTTCGTATTCCCTGGACCGCACCTTCAAGCTGCCGGACCTTTATCTGTTCCCGCCGGGAGAGGCTGAGCAGAACGGGTAAGGAGGTAACCGCGTCCGCTTCCGCGCCGATCCCCGGACGTACAAGCAATCGTTTTAACTTCCGCATTCGGGATGATGTACAGCGGGGCAGCGGCATTTACGCGGAACTCCGGGGCGCTTTCACCCCGCGCCCTGCTTTTCCCTGCAATGGCCTGTGGTTGTTTTAGAATTTGGAATTGCCGTGGAAGTACAAAACCTCGGCCTGGTTCTGTTTGACCGATCCGGCGATGATCGCGGCCAGGCCCGAACGGAATTCTGCGGGTAACAGGGAGGCCGTTTCCCGGGCCTGTTCCTGCCGGGCCGGGCCTTCAACCTGGTTGATAAACAGCAGCTTCTTCCCACGGGCGGCGCTGAAAAGGCCCCGCCCTCCGGCGTTTCCCGTAATCACCGCGGCAAGATGGAGGGGGGTGATCGTCTGCCCTTCCCTGGCGCCGCTTAACCGGACAAATTGGGGGAGCCTGAAGATGATGTCCTCCGACGCCTTTTCCCCCAGCGGCGTGGCGGGAATCACCCCGATAGTGACGGTAGTAGCGGGCGGAACCAGAGGTTCATGATCGGCCCAGCCCTTGAGGGGAAGCCCCCGGGCGCCGTCGCCCTCAAGGAGCGCCAGGTCATAACGGGGAACGATTCGCGAGAGAATCTCCGGGGACAGAGCTTCCAGTTTGCCGGTTTCTTTGTTTAATATGCCGGCCAGGCATATCCCCCCGCCGGGATATTCCCCCCCGTCCGCCGGAAAGGGGTACTCCCCGCCGAAAAAACAACGGTCACAGCGGTGAAGTTCCGGGGGCGGCGGGTACATTTTCGTGGCGGGGCTTACCAGAACTTTCCGGCGCCTTTGACTTTCCGCCAGGAGCCAGATGAGGGATGTTTTCCCCCCGCTGCCGATGACCGTGCAAACCTGTCCACCGCTGCCCCTGGCGGAATCTTCCGGCGCGAAGAAGAATTGTTCGAACCAGCGGCTTAGGGATTCCACAGGGTAAAAACTTTTGTGAGCAGGGGAAAACAATAATGAAGAACCCCGCACGGCGGAACCCCAACAGGAGACGCCGTGCGGTAGTAATCGTTCAATACAAAAACGCTTAAAACTGAATATAAGCCATTTGGGACTGCAGGTATTCCATAAGACCGTGTTTGCCGTCCGCGCCGCCGATGCCCGATTTACGCCAGCCGGCATGGAAGCCCTGTATGCCTTCGAAATGCTCGCGGTTCACGTATGTCTCGCCGAATTTCAGATCCTTTAGGGCCCGCATAACCGTGTTGATGTTCGTCGTAAAAACAGAGGATGTTAATCCGTATTCGCAGTCGTTGGCAAGGGCAATCGCCTCCTCATATTCGGTGAAGGGCAGCACAGGAATAGCGGGCCCGAAGACCTCTTTCCGTACAATTTCCATATCCTGCCGGCAATTAACCAGCACCGTTGGCTCATAGAAATAACCGCTCTTGGTATCGGCAATTTTGCCCCCTGTAAGCGCCTTGGCCCCGTCCGCCAGCGCCCGTTTTACCATGGCGTCAATTTTTTGCTGCTGGTTCTTGTCAATCTGCGAGCTCATATCCGGCGCGGGATCGGCAAAAGGATCCCCGTAGCGGACATTCTTCATTGCCTGGGTAAATTTCTCCAGGAATTTATCGTAAATGCTGCTATGGACATAGGCCCTTTCCGCGCAGTTACAGACCTGTCCGCTGTAAATAACCCGCGAGTCAACAACACCCTTAACGGCGATATCAAGATCGGCGTCCGCGAATACGATTGCCGGAGCCTTGCCGCCCAATTCAAGGGATACTTTGGTTACATTGTCCGCGGTAGCTCTGATAATTTCCTGCCCCGCTTCCACGCTGCCGGTCAGGGTCACCATATCGGTCAAGGGGCTGGTAACAAGGGCATTACCCAGGGTTTTACCGCCGCCGGAAACAAAATTGACCACTCCCGGAGGCAGGTCGAGGGTCGCGACCATTTTGGCAAATTCAAAGGTCGTGTTCGGCGTCATACTGCTTGGTTTCAGCACAATGGTACAGCCGGAAAGGAGCGCCGGCGCCACTTTGCGGGCCATGACAAAAAACGGGAAATTCCAGGGACAAATGCCGGCCACCACGCCGATGGGCTTGCGGAAAAGAAAAATATTCTCGTTCTTGCGGTCGCTCTGAATTATTTCGCCTTCGAAAATCCGCGCCCAGCCGGCATAGTAGTCAAAATACTCGGCGGTAACGTCGATCTCTACCTGCGCCAGGGGCAAAACTTTCGCCTGTTCCGCAGCCAGTGTCTTTGCCAGTTCCACGCGGCTGCCCCGGATAAGAGCGGCCATCCGCTTCAGATACCCGGCGCGTTCGGCCGCCGGCCTCGCCGCCCAGGCTTTTTGAGCCTTACCGGCCGCTTCCAGAGCGGCGCAGGCATCTTCCTTGTCGCCCTGGGGTACGCGGGAGATGATTTCATTGGTGAAAGGGTTTTCCACCTCGATCCAGTCCTTCGAGTGAGAATCAACGAGAGACCCATTGATAAACTGCTGATAAGTCTTCATGGCAGCGCCTCCTTAAAATAGGGGAATAGAGAGCCGCTTTCAAAACCCGGTCGGTTTTGGCGCGGCCCTGTGGTCTTCGGGCTAAAGCCCTGTAAAACCACGATTTTAATGGATTGTTCTTTCAAAACCGGCGTTTTGAAAGAACCTCCGGCGAAAGATCATTTTATTCTACAACAACCGGCCGTATAACGCAAGCAATTTTTTAGTGATTTTTTAGTGAGTGCCGCGGCACGCTCGAACTCTTAGGTTCTACGGGGTATGTACCCGTCCCTCCAAAAAAACCTTCAGGGAGAAGTTATATGACACTTTCGCCGCAAACAACGGCTTTTATATTGATATCCGCCAGACGCTTAACATAATCCTGACTAATCCCCGCGTCGGTAATAAGAAAATCAATTTTATCCAGACAGCCGAGAGAAACAAAGAGAATTTTTTCCAATTTGCTTGAATCCACCAGCAGATACACTGTTTTAGCCGAATTGATCATAGCCCGTTTCAGGGGAATGTCTACAAAACTGGGATATGTGAGGCCCGCCTCCAGGGAAAAACCTCCGGCAGCAAGAAAAAGTTTGCCTACGTAAAGATCATTAAAAATGGAAACCGATTTCTCGCCGGTCAGGGAAAGCGTGGGGGCTTTGAATTCTCCACTGGGCATAATAATGGTATTGGTCGGCTCTTTACCCAAAGCCAGGGTTATATTGATGGCGGGGGTGACGACATTAAGCTCTTTTTTGCTTAACAGGTACTTAACCATCTCTGTAACGGTAGTTCCCGAATCAAGAATAATACTGTCACCGGAATTTACAAATTCCGCCGCCTTGGCCCCGATAAGCGCCTTGCGATCCATATTGATATGCCGTTCAAGCTGTATATCGGCGGCAAAGGATGAATAATTACTGATGAAGGCTCCCCCGTGCTGACGAATGACAAGCCCCGCTTGTTCCATCGCTTCCAGATCCTGGCGTATAGTAGGCTCCGAGACTTGGAAAAGTTTTTTTAGCTCTTGAACCCGGCAGCTGCCGTTTTCACGAAGCAGCTCAATAATCTTTTCACGTCTTTGTTCCGGAAACATGCAATAAATTATCCTTTTTCTCTGGTTATGCTAACATTTTCTCCAATGTTTTGGCAATACCGGCGGCATCCAGAGCGAAAAAGGCCTTGTTATCCGGGGCTGCCCGGTTCCGCGTAAAAGAACCTTCAGGCACCCCCAGACGTCTAAGACGGGCAGCCAATCCGTGTTCGGCGATCAATTCCGCCACAAGGCTCCCGGCTCCTCCGTGGGTAGAGTGCTGTTCAACGGTTACTACCAGGCCGGTTTTACGTATTGATTCGAGGATCATCCCGGGCAAAAAAGGCCTGATGGAAGTAAGGGCAAAAATATCGCAGCTAACGCGGTCCTTAAGGCTTTTGGCGGCCCTGAGCGCGTCATGAACCGCGGTCCCCAGGGCAATAATGGTGAGGTCTTTTCCTTCGGAAAAACGAACCGGAAGACCGGGGGTAAAACGATAAGAGTCCGGCGTAATAACCGGAAACTTCCCCGTATTGAGACTGGCATAGATTGGTCCCTGCCGTTTAAGAACCCCGTACTCCAGCATTTGTGTACATTCCCGGGGATCACAGGGAACATAGATTTCAAAATTGGGCATACCCCGGACAAAACAAATGTCATTTACCTCATGATGGGTGATTCCGTCCGTTCCGTAGCTGAAACCCGGATGTAATCCGGTAACTTTTACGTTGCTGTTTGAATAGGAGATATCCACTTTAAGCTGCTCGTTGGAACGGGAAATCAGAAAAGGCGCGGCGTTTCCGGTAACCGGGATGATCCCGCTGTTGGCCAAACCCGCGGCGATACCCATAAGGTTCTGTTCGGCTATGCCCACGTTAATCAAGCGCTCGGGGAACAAATCGCGAAACGGTTTTATCCTGCTGGTACTGACCGAATCGCTCACCAGATACATGATATTCGCGCCCTCTTTAACCATAGCTATATAGGAAGCAACCGCGGCATCCCGGAGTTCGACGGGATCCCCAAAGGGAGACCCGTCTTCCGATATTACGGCGTCTTTCATATCTTTAATTCCTCCAGAGCCATACTGCCCTGTTCTTCGCTGGGAATGGTATGATGCCATTCGGGGCGGTTCTCCATAAAGGAAACACCCTTGCCTTTTACGGTTTTGGCAATCACCGCGTGGGGTTTATTCCCTGAATAGTCCAGGGAATCAAAAAGAGCCGCCATGGCCGCCGTATCATGACCGTCAACTTCGTGGACATCCATGCCGAAACCGAGAAATTTTTCTTTAAGAGGGTTTATTTCCATAGTATTAGCTACCGTGTCCATCAGTTGCAGCCCATTGGCGTCTACAATTATGACGAGGTTTCCGAGCTTATAGTAGGAAGCTGCCATAGCGGCTTCCCAATTGGTACCTTCTTCCAATTCCCCGTCACCGGTAAGAACAAAAACCCGGTATTTTTTATCTGTTTTTCCGGCCCCCAAAGCCATGCCCACGGCGATGGAAAAGCCGTGCCCCAGGGCGCCGGTACAAACTTCGATCCCCGGCACATGGTTTGTCGGGTGTATGGTGAGGGGACAATCAAGGGACAAATAAGTATCCAGCCAAGCTGCGGGAAAAAAGCCCGCCTCGGCCAGAGCCGAGTAGTAGCCTTCGGAAGCGTGGCCTTTACTTAGGACAAAGCGGTCCCGTTTCGGATCACTAAGGTTTTCAGGCCGAAAATTGAGGGTTTTAAAGAATAAAACCGCCAAAATATCCGCTTCGGACAACGAAGACCCCAGATGCCCTCCCCGGGCTCTGGTAATCATGGCTACCGTTTTCCTCCGTATTTCGTTTGCTTTCATTTTAAGAGTCGCATTATCCATCATAACCTCAAAATCCGCATAAATAAACAATAAAACATAATAATAAAAAGGTCAAGCGGTTATTTTTTCTTTTTTTTACTTTTTTTTGCTTGACTTTTCAAAAGCCCTGTGATAATCTGTGTTTACCAAATAAATTCATCTTTCACAGGAGGATGTTATGAAAAAGAGGAACCTATTGGTTTCGGTACTGCTGCTGGCAAGTATTTCCTTGATCTTTGCCGGTGGTGGACAACAGGGCGGGACTCAGCAATCCGGGGCAAAGAAGCTGATCTATGTCATCACCCCCGGATGGTCCAATCCTTACTTCAAGACCGAAGCGGATTTTGCGGCCGCAAAGGCGAGGGAACTGGGCTATGAAGCCAAGGCCTACGACCACGGAGACGACGCCAATCTGCAAAGTCAGTACATTGACGCCGCCATTGCCGATAAAGCCGCCGCCATTATTTTGGACAACGCCGGCGCGGACATAACCGTCGCGGCGGTCAGGAAAGCAAAAGCCGCGGGTATTCCCACGTTCCTGATTGACCGGGAGATCAACACCACCGGCGACGCGGCGGCCCAGATTGTGGCCAATAACTATCAGGGTATTCAGCTTGTTGCCCAGGAATTTGTCAAGCTCATGAACGAAGAAGTGTCGCGGAAAAGGCATACCATTACCCATATAGGGGAAAGGGAATCCTAGACCCCCTAAATACCAAGAATAGCCCTGCCGTGCGGCGAGGTAGAAAACAGAATGAAGGTTCTTGAAATAGGGCTTTCAATATATACGATTGTTCCTATAGGAATACTCGGTATAAGTGTAGCTGAATCATCCTGGACATATTCAGCTGCATTTCCAGCTGCATTTGTGGTGCTGGCCCGTTGCTTTTGTCCAGGAGCGGCGGGCCTTTTTATTTTACCGTTGGAAAGGAGCGTAAAGACTATGGGAAAGGTTACTTTAGAGCCGGATGAAAATTACCTGAACCGGCTTA
>JAISYA010000213.1 GCA_031270205.1 Treponema sp. | reverse complement strand
CGGAACAGGCTCAAATAAGTCCCTAATCCAGCAGACCCTTTTCCGCGGCAATGCGCACGGCATCGGCGCGGTTGCTTGCTCCCAATTTGACGTAGAGGCTGCGTACGGCGCTTTTAACCATTTGAGGCGAGATTTTCATTTCCCCGGCGATTTCTTTTTCGGTGCGGCCCTGGGAAAGAAGGCTTAGTATTGCCTTTTCATGGCCGCTTATGCAAGGTTTCCCCTGGTCCTCCGTAACAGACGGAGCGTTCCGGCCGGAGCAGCGGTCCGCGGCAAGGGAAAGGTTTTTCGCGTAGGCCGAGGCTTTTTCCCGTATGGCGCGGAGCCATTCCCGCTTAATCAGCGCGCACGCTGTTTTTCCATCGGGCTTTTCGCCGCTTCCACTTTTCAGAACGGCGTTAATCAGGTTGTACATATTTTCGCCAAGCTCAATAAACGGCGTGTCCAGATTATTGGGAGCGGCGGCGCCATACGCCTGTTCCAGCGCGGCAAACGCCCCTTCCCGGTCGCCCAGCTTAAAGCGGGTTACGGCCTCCAGCGCGGTCATTTCCAAACGGCCCAGCAAAAGACGTCCCAGGCCTCCCCGGACATGCTCTTCTTCCAGGGTTTTCAAAACATCCGGGTAATTTTTTTCCGCAAACAGGCAGCGGGCCTTTACCAGGGAGTCGAAGCCCCGGAACAGGATGTTCATTTCATCTTTGTGCTCCGTTCTGAGCCAGGGGGCGATTTTTTCGATTAAGCCGAGCCGTGTATAAAAGCGGCCCATGAGAATATCGTGTATCGTATAACGGTTAAGGTACGCATCTTTTTCAAGCAGGGCTTCCATCTGCTTCTGTAAGTCCTGAAGATTGGCGGTATTGCCGGTATGAACGGCTATCCGCAGCAGATAAAAAAGCGCGCGATTTTCCAGTTCGTACTGTTTCTTTTCCCGGCACTGATAGACCGCCTGCCGGGCAAACAGTTCCGCTTTGTTCAGGTCTCCCTGGTAGTAGGCCAGTTCCGCCCTGGCCAGAGTATCGGCGCCGTACAGGTACCCGTTCATTGAAACGGACACGTACTGTACCGAGGCGGCGTAACAATTGAGAAACGCGTCTATTTCCCCGCCTTCCGCGGGAAAGCCCACTGTAATGACATACGAGCCGATATTGGCCTGACTGAGCTGCCCCGAAACCGGTTCGGGATTTTCCAGATAATAACGGCGGCCTTTTTCAAACCAGAGGTCAAAGGTATAGTCTCTGGTATAGGTACAGGAAAGAAGCCCCAGGGTTCCCAGATTGTTGTACGCCGCGGCAAGGAACCGGGAACGCCGCTTTCCCGGCGCCTCCGCTTCGAAACCAGTAACGGCCTCATGACATTCTTTGGCGGCCTCCTCAAAACAGTCGAGAAACATCAACAGACGGGAGCGGATAATAAAGCGCAGATAGAGGCGGTCCCAATCCCCGTCTTTAGCGGCGTCCGGTTCCGCGCAGAGCCGGTCCACGGTTTCCAGGAAAAAAACCGCCGCCGCTTTGGGAAGCATCCGGGGGAGCGATTCGATAAGCCGGACAAGCCCTCCGTAATCAAGCGCCCGCTCATAATCCGCCGCGGCGTCGGTCAGCAGGTTGTTTTCAATACACCACCGGGCGGCTTTGCCGCATACTTCTTCGATCTCCGCGCGGGACAACAGGCGCTGCTTTTCCTTAAGGAAATCAAGAAACAGGTGATGTATCCTGAAACCGTGAATATATATATCAAAACGGATCACCGAACTGAATTGTTCCATTGCGGTGATGCTGCTGCTTCCGCCTTCAAGCTGTTCAAGAAGGGCCCGGGGCCAGTGTTCAATAAGGGAAAGCTTGATAAGGAATTTCTGGAGCTCCGCGCTCATGGCGGAAAAAATATTCTCTTCCATTTTTCTTAAAGAGAGCATTACCCTGTCCCAACGGCGGTGCTCATCCTGCCTGACTTTTATTTCCCTCAGTATCAGGCCAATGGCCATGGCCCAGCCTTCGGTCTCGCGCCAAATCCGCCTGATTTCTTCCCGATCAAGAAACAGATCATTCACGCGGAAATACGCTTCGGTTTCCTCTTCGGTAAAGCGGAGATCGTCGACGGTAACGATGGAAAGCAGCCCCTTGGCCAAAAAGTTAAGGGTATTTATCCCCGGCTGCATGCGCGAAATAAGCACGCCGGTACTTTTGGAAATAGGAGCGGAAAAAAGATGCTCAATGTAATTAAGGACTACCGGATTGGTGACCAGGTGAATATCGTCCGCCACAAGCACAAGGGGATCCCGCGACACAATTCCGCTTTTAACCATCGCCCCGTGCCGGTCCGCCTGGCGCTGTGTTTCGGGAAAACCGATCTCCCGCATTATTTTCGCCGCTTCGGGGCTTAGGCGGGCTATTTCCCCCGCGTAATTTTCCCAAAAATGCGAGGGTTGGTTATCCCGTTCGGAAAATTGTATCCAGACAACGCGCCGGTTATCTCTCTGTAAAAAAGAATATACCGCGTGGGTTTTACCGGTACCTTCTCCCGCGATGACGGTAACCAGGTGACTCTTACAGGCTTCCGCAAGCACCGCGTCCACCCGGGGCCGCTCCAGAAATATGCCGCGGTGCGCCGGCGCGGCGTCAGGCTCTGTATATATACGCCCCGCGGGCGCTTCATTGGCGCTCATACCAGGTTCATTGAGGCGGCTATGCGCACCGCGTCCGCTTTGTTAAGCGCCCCCAGTTTATTGTAAACACTGCGGATAACGCTTTTTACCGTATTTACCGAAAGCGAAGTCTGCGCGGCAATTTCCGCGCGGGTCATTCCCTGTGAGAGGGATGCAAGAACCTGTTTCTCGCGGCGGGAGAGTTCCACGCCGCTTTGATACGCCGCCGCTTTGTCGGCGGCCCTCATTTTAACCGGTTTTTCTTCCTCCGTCCGGTAATGCTCAGCCACGGCAAAGAGTTTTTTCGCGTAGGCGGAAGCTCCCACGCGGATTTTTTCAAGCCACTCACGGGGAATTGCCTCCATAGCGGCGGGCGCTTTTGCTTTATCTTTTAACGCCGCGCCCGCCAAAGCGCGCATATCCTTTCCCATTGCGATAAAGGGCATATCCAGCCCGTTGGGAGCGGCATAGCGGTAAGCCGTTTCCAGCGAGGCAAAGGCGCCGCTTTTGTCGCGGTTATGGTAGCGGCATACCGCGTCCATGACCTTCAAGCTAACGAGGCCAAATAAAAAGTCCCCGGGATCAAACTGGTTTTTTCGGCTTTCTACGACCGACAGGGCCGCCAGCGCCGCGGAATACCGCCCTTCGGCCATGTGGCACCTCGCCTTGACCAGTACTTCCAGCCCCAGATTCATGGAATTAAGATCACTGCCCTCAAAATCATTTTTCAGCCACCGGGCCACCTTATCCATCTGCCCGATTTGGGAGTAATACCATCCGGTAACGATGTCATGGTTCGTAAAACGATTGATGTAGTGGACCTGGTCAAGCTGGGATTCCAGTTGTTTAAGCACATTCCTGATGGCCGGGAAATTCCCCCGCACCAGGTATATCCGCAGCAGATAAAAAAGCGCGCGGTTTTCAACTTCATACTGATCCCGTTCTCTGGCCCGTTTGACGCTCTCCAGGGCGAGCTGTTCCGCCTCATTCAAATTCCCCTTAAAAAACTCAAATTCCGTCCGGGCAAGGGTATCCGTCCCCCATTGCATGCCCCCCAGCGCCCGGGAGGCCAGCGGGGCGATGATCTCCAGCGCATGTATGTATCGCTCTGTTTCTCCCTTCTCCGGCTTATGCACCCGGCACACAAAAGAGCCTATGTTCACTACCGACATCGGAAGGGGGACCTTCCAGCCGCCGCTTTGGCTGCTGTGCCAGGCGCAGCGTTCAAAAAGATCAATAAAATTGAAGTCTCCCGTATAGGTACAGGCCATAAGGCGGATAAAGCCTTTATTGGCGTAACAGACCGTAAGAATTTGATGAATAATGGCGGTAGGGGGCCGCTTTTCGAGCCGCTCAATGGTCTTGTCTATCTCATTTTCAGCCTGTTCAAGCATGCCAAGGCTCATGAAAATACGGACCCGGTGGGTATGGATGAACGGGTTGGTTTCATAGACTTCGGGGGGCGCTTTGTCCAGCGTTTCCAGCAGCATTTGGGCGATACGGTCCGAATGCATCATGGGAAGGGTGGAACATACGGCGATCAGCCGCTCATAGTCTCCCACTTTTTCATAATAGCTAATCGCGTCCATTTTTTGATTATTCGCCTCGCACCACACCGCGGTTTTATACCACACTTCTTTTTGTTCAGCTTCCGGTATTTCATGCTGCCTGGTTTTGAGATAATTAAGAAACAGATGATGAATATGATACGCGTTGCTATAGATGTCGAAACGGACAAACGTATCGATGTTGTCCATTTCCTTGATAAGTTCGGGATTACCGGCAAGGTCCTGCAGCACTTCAGGAAACAAATGTTCAATGAGGGATAATTTAATAAGGAAACGCTGCATGGCTTTGGATACGGCGCCCATAACCTCGCTTTCTATCAGCCTGAAAATATTCACCCGCATCGCCTGGGGAATATACGGCGTGCCCGGAGGGGCGTTTTTCAGGGAAAGGCCGGCAAGGTGTATGGCAAAGGCCCAGCCTTCGGTATCGTGGTAAATTGAGGTAAGCGTTTCAGGCCCCGGCCTGATGTTCTGTATGCTGAAGTATTCGGTCATTTCTTCCCGGCTGAAGCGCAGATCCCCTTCGGTAATTCTGCCCAGGAGCCCCTTGGAAAAAAATTTCGCCGTATTGATGAGCGGTTCGGTTCTGCTGATAAAAACCGAGGTGATACCGGGAAACGGGGCGTTGACCGACTTTTCCATGAAGCGCAGAACCGCCGGGTTAGTGACCAGGTGAAAGTCGTCGTAGACCAGGACGACTCTCACGGCGGGGTCTATTTCCTCCAGGGGGATCGTCATGTACCGTTCAAGCTGCCGTTCCGTCTCGGGAAAGGTAATTTTCGCCAGGCGCTCGGCGGCTTTTGGGTTGGTCAGGCCGACGCCGCCGATAAAATTCTCCCAAAAACGGCTGCCTATATTGTCCCGTTCGGAAAGCTGCATCCAACTGATACGGGCGTTATAGTTGCGGACAAAGGAATAGACCGCGTGGGTTTTACCGTATCCCGCGCCGGCGACGACTATGACCACCGGGTTCTGTATGATTTTTTCAAAAAGAACATCAATCCGGGGCCTTTCGAGATAAATCTGGTTTCCCGGCGAGAGAGGAACAGTACTATGAAACTGTTGTTCCGGCATGTTAATACGGTTTTTCCCCTTATATGCGCTCTATTCACCTGTGTTTAATTTTCCGACATTTCTACCTTCATTACCCAGTTATATTATAAACCTGACCATTTGAGTCTGTCAATACGTACGTCGG
>JAISYA010000206.1 GCA_031270205.1 Treponema sp. | reverse complement strand
CTGGAAACCGGTTTTCTCAGCTACGGCGGGCTGGTAACGCCTGAAATGAACAACTTCTGCGGCCTCGGCTCCATCGGCCCGGGCCAGTCCGGGGAAACTTTTCCCGATACCCGGACCGGGGTCAGGGCGCATATCCAGCACCTCAAGGCATATGCCACCGAAGAGCCGCTGAACGGGGTTTTAGTTGACCCCCGGTACAGGTGGGTCCGATACGGCTCATCCCCCACCATTGCGGGCCTTTCGGGGACATGGGCAGCGGACAAATTCTACAGCGGCAAGATCGGCGACATTCTGCGGCGGCTTTACGACTTTTCCTTTGACCCGGTCAAGGGGTAATAATATCGGCGCCGATGCCCTTGTTGTCATGGCGGATTATTGCGTTGTAAATGGCCGTCGTTTTGCCGGTGAAGAACGAACTCTCCGAGACGCGCATGAGGCGGCCAAAATCACAATTCCGGTTTGATTTGTTGAAACTCTGGCCTGCCCTGACCAGGATAGCCTCTTTATCGGGCGCGCTCCGGGGACTGATTATTACCGAAAAATAACTTCCAACGCCGGACCATGCCTCCCCGTGATCATCGGGGTCCCTGCCCCTGTACTCTTCAGGCGGCCTGTACATCAGTACTGTTACGCTTGTCGCCCCGTCCAGCAGGGCCGTCCCCTGACTCTTATGGGGATCGTTCTGGGACATGCTGTCCGTAACATACACATATACTTTATAAGCGGGCTGTCCGTTAACGGTAAGCGGAATATTGTTTATGGTAATCGCGTCAATGCGGTTATCCTCCGCTGGCCGGGCGGGCGGCATTCCCGAACAGCCGCCAAGGTACAACGCCAGGGCCCCCAGACCGATTAAAAGTGTTTTTTGCCACATTGTGTATCTCCTTAATTTGTGCAAAGCTTACGCATGCTATCATAAAAGGATATAAAAAACTATAATACCTGAGCCGGTTCCAAAACTAATTGGCTGCGCGCTTATGCGCACGGTTTTGGAACAGCCCCACTTGCTCACCGACTCCGGCAAAGATATACATATACCTGTTTTTCTGGTACACTAATCCGGCAGGGGCCGTGTTTTGCGGCGCTGTATATGAGCCTCCGCGCGGCAAGCCTGGCAAGCGCAGCTTGCCTTGGGGTATTAAACCAGACTTGTGAATAAAAAGGGAGAGGGCTGTGCCGGAACAATACATCTACAGGAACGATGAGTTTATCAAAATTCTGCCGGCCTGGGCGCAGGAGCTGGCCGCGAAATATGGTTCCAAAACCGCCAATTTGTATATTCTGTACGGTAATATCAGGGACCTGCTTCCCCACAAAAAAAAAGAAGATGAATTTACCTTTACCCGTATTCAGGAATATATTTCGGAAGTGCTCTTCGGCAATCAGGATATCATCGCGTACTATGACCGTTCCAGCGGGGTAACTTTTTGCAAGCCCGATATGGAACGGGACTATCTCACCGCCATGCCCGGACTCTGTTCCAATCCCGATGTGATCGCCGATGATTTTGTTGCCCGCGATCCCGAAGAGAGTTTTCCCTTTCTGGAAAAATACTTTTTATCCCGCATACCCGCCGGCAAGCGGGAAAAATGCCGAATGGTGTTTATCATCGACTACGCGGAAACCATAGTTCCCGCGGGCGATCTTGTCCGTCTTTCCGACACGGACCGTTACTGCATGGTCACGTTTAACCGCTGGGCCAGCGATCCGAAATTCATCAACGGTGATATTTCGATCATCCTGCTGACGGAAAATTTGACGGATGTAGCGTCACGTCTGGCGGGCTCGCCTTCCACAGTAAAGATAAACGTGCCTTTTCCGGACGAGAAGGTGCGGGAAAGTTTTCTCAAATCCAAGGAAGAGGAAGGAAAGCTGCTCCTGGAGCGGGGGCTTTCCCCGGCAAAACTTGCCGCTATTACCAGCGGCATCAATCTGATGAATATAAACCGGCTGGTTTCCGAAAGTTTCGAGGAAAACCGTCCCCTGTCCATGGAGTTTATGCGGCAGCGGAAAAAATTAATTATCGAAAACGAAGCCGTCGGCCTGCTGGAATTTATGGAGACCGCCTACAATCTTTCCAATGTATCGGGCCATGATTTTGTCAAGAAGCGCTTCAAAAACGCCGCCAAGGCGATTAAAATGGGCCGCCCCGACGTGCTTCCCATGGGCTACCTCATCGCCGGGCCGGTGGGAACCGGCAAGAGTTTTATGGTCAACGCCTTCGCGGGAGAAATCGGCATTCCCATGGTTAAGTTCCGCAATTTCCGCACCAAGTGGCAGGGCGAAACCGAGTCGAATCTGGAAAGGGTTTTAAGCATCCTCAAGGCCATGTCCCCGGTGGCGGTGATGATCGACGAGGCCGACGCCTTTCTGGGCGCCCGCGATCAGGAAGGCGACTCCGGAACCAGCAACCGGGTCTTCGCCCAGATCGCCAGTTTTATGGGCAACACCGAATACCGGGGCAAGATCATCTGGTTTCTTATCACCTGCCGTCCTGACCTTATCCCCATCGACCTCAAGCGTCAGGGCCGCGCCGAAGAGCATCTTGCCCTCTTCTATCCGGAAACCGACGATGACCGGGAGAATCTTTTCAAGACACTGGTACGCAAGCTCGACCTTGATATACGCAATTTTCCCATTCGGGATCTTTTCAAAAAATACCGGCACGAATATTCCGGCGCAGACCTTGAAGCGGTGCTGGTCCGGGCAAAACTCCTGGCCGCCATGGAAGACCGCGTTTACGTGAAGCGCGAAGATATGGAAGAAGCCATGGAAGACTTTGTTCCCGCCGCCTATCCCCACGAGGTGGAGCTTCAAAATCTGGTGGCGGCCCTGGAGTGTACCTCCAGGGAAATGATCCCCAAAAAATTCCGCGACATGCCCCGCGCGAAAATCATCAGCACCATTCAGGAACTGAAGGTTCTGTTGCGGGAACACTAGGGCCTGTTGCGCCTGGGAATTTTTTTGCCTTTTTCGATCTTTATGAAAGAAAGTACGGCGCGGCGGCGGAGCGGGCCGCCAAAACCATGCCTGTCGCGGTAAACGGCGAACGCATCCTCCGCAAGTTTAGCCCATGTCGTTCATGCGTTCCATGGGAGACACGATCTCGGTGACGCGGACGCCAAAGTTTTCGTCAATTACCACAACCTCGCCTTTGGCTATCAGTTTGTGGTTCACGAGAATATCAACCGGCTCGCCGGCAAGTTTGTCCAGCTCGATAATCGTCCCTTCGCCCATGTTGAGTATTTCTTTAATCGGTTTTCTGGTACGCCCCAATTCGACGGTCATCTCCATGTACACGTCCATAATGAGGCCGATATTGCCCGCTTCCTGGGGAGCAAGCCGTGGAGGCATCAGGTTGGGGAACTGCACCGACTGCACGTTGGCTGGTCCCATGTTCACTCCCATTCCCATGTTGCCCATATTAGGCATCTGCATTCCACTCATCCCCATGTTGGGCATAGCGCCCATTCCGGCGTAAGCGGCCTGAGCGCCGCCGCCCGATAAAGCCCGCGCAATGTCCGCGGAAATCGCCGGCCCAAGCACTTCCCATAGCTCGTAGGTGGTTCCGGTCCCCAGATCAAGCTGATAGACCGCGCACGCAAAATCGCCGGCGGGCAGGGCCGCGACGGCCTTGGGCACATTGGCCGCTTCAGGAGAACCGGAAGAGATTGACTTGTTGCCGGTCTTGTCGGTCAAAGCGGTTATCTGCGTTCCCACCATCTGGGACACCACTTCGCCGATAACCGACATGGCCATTTCATCAAGCTGGATGTTTTCTTCTTTGTTCATCACGCTGGCAATGGCCTTGGCGCAGTCCTCGGAAATAATAAAAACATGCTCGCCGGGAAAACCGGAGGTAAAATCCGCTTTGACGACCGTTACCGTGTCGGGAAGCTGGGCGAGAAATTTGTCCCTGCCTGAAAAACTGACCTGCGGCCCTCTGAGGCTTACGCTTGCACCGGTCATCATGGAAAGGTTTGAGGAAAGGGCGTCCACGTTTGCGGAAAGGAAATTCTGCAAAGCCTGCCGGTCGGCGTCCGAGCCGCCCGGCGCCACGGCCGCGGCCGCCCCCATAATGCTGGACGAGTCTACACCTGCCAGTAAAGCGTCTATTTCATCCTGCGACAGAGCGCCGTCACTCATCATAGCAGTTCTTCTCCTTCAGAAGCGAGCTCTTCGAATTCGTTATGTTCAAGCTCCGCGACTTTTTTGATTATCTGCACCGCCAGTTTTTTCCCGATTACGCCGGGGCGGCACAGAAACTTTTTTTTGCTGCCTATGTTAAGGGAATACGGATCGCCCACGCGGGTATTGTAAAGCCGCACCACATCCCCCGTCTGTAGATAAAGCACATCCCGAACCGGAATATTGATCTTTCCGATTTCGGCTACAACATTAACATCGACAGTTGAGAGCTTCTCCTTTAGCACATTGAGGTTCTCGGAGGTGGCGTTCCGCCGTACCGACGAATACCAGAACTGGGCCGACAGTTTCCCGATGATAGGCTCAATCGTCAGATAGGGAATACAGAAATTCATCATGCCCTCGACCTCGCCCACCTTGGTTTCCAGCGTCACGAGAACCACCATTTCGGTAGGGGGCACAATCTGGGCAAACTGGGGATTCGTGTCTATCTGGCCCAGGCGGGGACGGAGGTCAATCACCGTGGTCCAGGCTTCCCGCATATTCCCCAGAATACGGACGATGATCCCTTCCATAACGGACTGTTCGATGTCGGTGAGTTCGTGCTGGTACTTGGAGCCTTCACCGAGGCCGCCGAAAAGCCGTTCGATGATCGAAAAAGTGATTGCCGGATCGATTTCCAGGATGGCGTTTCCCTTGAGCGGGTCCATGTTGATGATCGCCAGGGTCGTCGGGGTCGGTATGGAGCGGATAAATTCCTCGTAAGTGAGCTGGTCTACCGAGGCCACATGCACATGCACCATGCTCCGCAGCTGGGCGGAAAGACTCGTCGTGGTCAAGCGGGCAAAGGTCTCGTGCATGATCGAGACCGTGCGTATCTGTTCCTTGGAGAATTTGTCGGGGCGTTTGAAGTCATAAATCTTGATCTTCCGGCTGTCCGCCGCGGGCCTGAAATCCTCAGGCTCGGTATCCCCGGCGTTTATCGCGGTGAGTAGTTGATCTATTTCATCCTGGGACAGAACTTCTGTCATGCCTTATCCTACCCGCTTTTCTGATGGTTGGCAACTATCACCGTTAAAAAGCCGCTTAATAGATCTCCATCACGTCGAACTTGTCAAACATAATGCTCCGCACCTTGGCGGTATCAAGAAAACGGTCGTTCAGTATTGTCTGGATTTCCCGCCTGATCTGCGCGTCTTTTTCGGGACCCAGGTCCGCGGCGTACTTCCCCTGAAAATAAGTCCGCACAAAATCCCGCAGCTCAACCTGGCGGCTGCTCAGTTCCGAGGATGTTACCTGATCCTCAGGATCGTAGCCGATGTTCATCACCACCGTCACCGAGTACCGCGCCCCGGTCGTGTCCCTGGTATTGACCGTTATTGAGCCTATGTTCGTGTAATAGGCGTATATGGGGCGCTTTCCCACATAGGGCGAGGTGGGGTCCGCCGTGATCGTCTGGGCCTTCCCCCCCCGGTTCATAATAGTAACCGTTATAACCGCGACCGTAACGATGAAAATGAGCGCCCCAAGCCCGATGGCGACAAATTTCAGAATGGCCGGTAATACGCCCCCCAAACCGCCTTTTTTCGGAGGGGGGGCGCTCGCTTCAGGCGCCTCACCGCCGTCGAGATCCAGTTCTTCGCTGTCAGACATGCCCAAATCCTCCCCTAATTCAAATTATATGAAAACACCGGTTGGCGTACAACACACAAACCCCGCGGGATTTTAGA
>JAISYA010000012.1 GCA_031270205.1 Treponema sp. | reverse complement strand
CGCAAACAGAACCGGACCGGTGTTGACGCCCTGACCATTGCGGGGGCGATGTTCGGGCATGACATGGCGGAGGGTTTTCCCCTTTTGGGCACAAAGAGGGTTCCTTTCCGGCTGGTCGCTTCGGAGCTGGAATTTTTTATACGGGGCATTACCGACAAGGAATGGCTGCGGGGGCAAAACAACCATATTTGGGATGAGTGGTGCGGCGGCGACGCGGTTCCCTACGCTAATGATGAGCAAACCAGGGCGAAGATGATGGCCGAGCGGGAACTGGGGCCGATCTATGGCTGGCAGTGGCGCAACTTTGGGGCGCGCTACGTTTCGTATGACAGCGTTCCCCAGGGAACCGGCGTGGACCAGCTGCGGCATTTGACGGAGACGCTGAAAAAAGATCCTGAGAGCCGGCGCATGCTCGTGAGCGCCTGGAATCCTCTGGACCTTCCCCGCATGGCCTTGCCGCCCTGCCATTACGCTTTTCAGGTAACGGTGATCGATGGGAGGCTCAACCTGCTTTGGAATCAGCGCTCGGTGGATGTGGCCCTGGGGCTGCCTTTTAACATTGCCGGCTACGCCTGCCTGCTGCATCTTCTGGCGAAAGAAGCGGGCCTTGGCGAGGGCAGGCTCATCGGCTTTTTGGGGGATACCCATATTTACGTTAACCACCTTGACGCCATTCGGGAACAGCTTGGCCGCTCCCTCCGGCCCCTGCCGCGAATCAGGACTGAAAAGTTTTCTTCAATTTTTGATTGGCAGTATACCGACACGGTCGTTGAGGGCTATGATCCCCATCCGGCGATCAAGTTTGAAATCGCCGTTTAAGGCGGGGAACGTGCAGGACAAGCGGGAAATTATCATTATTGCCGCAATGGCGGAAAACCGGGTTATTGGGAAGGACGGGGCGCTGCCCTGGTCGCTCAAGGCGGACATGGCCCATTTTAGGGAACTGACCTCCGGCTGGCCCTGCGTCATGGGCAGAAAAACCTGGGAGTCCCTGCCCCGGCGTCCTTTGCCGGGGCGGCTCAATGTCGTTGTTTCCGGAACCATGCGGGAAGCCTGCCCCGGCGTGAAAGTTTTTCCCTCCCTGGCCGCCGCTGTTGAGCACTGTTTCGCATACCAAAAAATATTCATCTGTGGCGGCGCTTCAATTTACCGCGAGGCTCTTTCCCTGGCAGACAGAATCGAGCTTACGCTGATCCGTCAAAATTACGAGGGCGACACTTTTTTTCCGGAAATAGACGCCCGGTGGACTAAAATTAATTCGCTGGACTTTGACACTTTTTCGTTTGTCAGTTATGTTAGAGAGAGAACTGTTCAGCCGTCGTAGGTATTTGTGTTTTCCCCGGGCGCGCTCCGCTGTAACCGGCAAAAACGGGGGCGTTGCGGGGGCCAAAAGCGGGCGGCCTTGCCCCCGCAGAGGGGGGTAGGGCGCAATGAAATGCGCCCTAGGGGGGAGACTTCCCCCCTTAATTAATGTTACCAGGGAGATGATATGAAGGGTCCGATTTTAGTGGCGCTTGCCGCGGGCATGGGGAGCCGTTACGGCGGCCTCAAGCAGATGGACAGGATTGGAAAAAATGGCGAGGCGCTGCTTGATTATTCGGTGTACGACGCGCTCAGGACGGGTTTTGAGAAAGTGGTGTTTATTATCCGGCATGATATTGAGAAGGATTTTCGCGAGTTGGTGCTTGCCCGGATGGGTTCAAAGGTTAAATGGGAATTGGCTTTTCAGGACCCGGACAGTCTGATTCCGCCGGACGTGTTCGCCGCCGCGCAAAAGGCGGGAAGGTCCAAGCCCTGGGGGACCGCCCACGCGCTGCTTTGCGCCGCGGACAAAATTGACGCCCCGTTCACGGTGATTAACGCCGACGATTTTTACGGGCGGGAGGCCTTTGCCGCCATCGGCAAACATCTTTCCGGGGCCGAGCCGCTGATTGTGCCTTATCAGCTTGAGAAAACCCTGAGTCCCAGGGGAACCGTTACCCGCGGGGTCTGCGAAATCAAGGGGGGGTATCTCACCTCGGTTGACGAGCTGACCGCCATCGAAAAAAAAGAGGGTCGTATTTTTAACACCAACCCCGACGGCTCAATTCGGGAGCTTGCGCCGGATACTCCGGTATCTATGAATTTCTGGGGCTTTCCGCCGGATATTCTGCCGGAATTTAAAAAATACGTTGACGATTTTCTAAACACCTTCGCGTCTGATATGGCGGGCCATATTAAAAGTGAATGTTATATTCCCACGGCGGCGGATCACTTTATCAAACACAATATTGTCAGGATCAGGGCCCTGAGCGCGAATTCGGACTGGTTCGGCGTTACCTACCGGGAGGACCGGGAAACGGCGATTAAAAAGATAGAGGCCCTGACCGCGTCGGGCGTGTATCCCGCTTCGCTTTGGTAAGGTTTCCGCGTGTTACGTCCGCTTGTTCCCGCTGACGCCGAGGCGATCCGCGCTGTTTATAATTACTATATCGAAAATACGGTTATCTCTTTTGAAGAACAGCCGCTTTCGCTTCTGGAAATGGAGCGGCGTATCCGGGACATTACGGCAAAATATCCCGCCCTGGTTTGCGAGGAAGCGGCTGAAATAGTGGGTTATGTATACGTGAACACTTATAAAGAACGGGCTTCTTACCGTTATACGGCGGAGCTTTCGATTTATCTGCGGAAGGGCCGGGAAGGAAAGGGCCTGGGGAGCAAACTGCTGAGCGGGCTGTTTGAAGAACTGAAAAAAACCGATATTCACGCGCTGGTGTCGGGGATTACCCTGCCCAATGAAAGAAGCGTGGCAATCCATGAAAAATTCGGCTTTACCAAAACGGCCCATTTCCATGAAGTGGGATTCAAAATGGGCCGGTGGCGGGATGTAGGCTATTGGGAGTTAATACTGAAAAAATGAGTGTCTTTATGGTTTTGTTTTTTACCGCCGTTTTATCTTTTATGCCCATCTCGGAACTGCGGGGCGCTATTCCTTTTGCGGTTGCGAATGGGATTCCCTGGTATTGGGCCTATCTTTTCGCCGCGTGCCTGAATGCCCTGGTCGCTCCGGTATGCTGGATTTTTTTGGCCACGCTGCACAGGCTTTTTTACGGTACGGATACCAGAAAAGGCATGGCTTGGTACAAAAACTTTTTCGACCGTTTTGTTGAACGGGCCAGAAAAAAACTTGCCGCCGGTGTGGAAATGTGGGGCTGGATCGGCATCGCCGTTTTTGTCGCCATTCCCCTGCCCATTACCGGCGCGTGGACCGGAACGCTGGGCGCCTGGGTTTTGGGTATCTCAAAACGGCGTACCATGGCGGCGGTTATCCTGGGGGTCTTTGTTGCCGGGGCCATTGTCAGCGCGGTGGTACTGCTTGGAATTGAGGCGCTGCATCTGTTTGTGAA
Source organism: Treponema sp. (assembly GCA_031270205.1). Lineage (GTDB taxonomy): Bacteria > Spirochaetota > Spirochaetia > Treponematales > Breznakiellaceae > WQXQ01. Next base: position 35 of record JAISYA010000012.1, on the reverse strand, counting down.
AAAGGTTTAGGCCGGCAGGATGAACAAGGAACAAT
>JAISYA010000011.1 GCA_031270205.1 Treponema sp. | reverse complement strand
ACACCAAGTCCATTTATGGCTATGGATGCTTCATACTCACCATATTCCACATGAAAATGTGGCGGACTATGGTCATTGAAGTACATATAAACTACAATGCCCAAAAAACGGCTTAACTCTGGCATGTTTTTATAATATAGCCATCTGTATTCTTTCGTCAAGCCCTCGCGTTTGCTCATTTTTTTAAAATTTTCAAGAAAATTTGCAACGCAATGTCACATAACTTTCCGGCTGTTGGCGGCGTTTTGCCGGCCCGAATAAGGGCTTTGCGAAGCATCGCTTCCGCAGGAAGCGCGACCAAGGCTGCAAAATGTGCCGGAGGTTTTGCGTGGGAAGGGAGCGCAGCGGAATGATCTGGCAGCTCATTGCGCTGCGCGCATTATAATCCCCAAAAACCGCCAAATGATTCAGCGGTTTTTCTTCGCGCCCCGGCGGTTTTTCCCCGCTCCGCTCTACTTAAACAAGCGGTGTATCTCTTTCGCGTACAGCGCCAGTATCCGGTGGCGGAGCAGTCCCATTTTTGGGGAAAGCTCGCGGCCCGGCTCGAAGGGTTTTGGGAGCAGGGTGAACTTGAAAACGCGCTCGAAGGGTTTGAAGCCGGTTTTGGGACCGACGCGGTCGGCAATTTCGGCGGCGATAAGCTCGTTGATTTCCGGCTGCTGCAAAAGCAGTTCGTAGTCGACAATGGGGATGGCGTTTTCCTCGGCAAAGTCCATAATCGCCCGCTGGTCGGGAACGATGAGGGCGGAGAGGTATTTTTGATCCTGGCCGGTTACCATGCAGTGCCGGATGAAGGGGCTTTCCTGTAGTTTGTGCTCAATCGGCGCCGGCTCGACGTTTTCGCCGCCGCGCAGCACTATGGTATCTTTGGCGCGGCCGGTGATGCGCAATTCATGGTCGCAGGTGAGCATGCCGATATCCCCGGTATTGAGCCAGCCGTCGGCGCCGAGGACGGCGGCGGTGGCATCGCTCTTTTGGTAGTAACCCCGCATCACCTGCGCTCCTCTGGCGTAGATAAGGCCGTTGCGTCCCGTGGGCAGGACGCTCCCGTTTTGGTCCACGATTTTGATTTCCGTACCGGGCAGGGGCTGGCCGACCGTGCCCCGGCGGGAGCGTTTATACCGGCGCACGGAAAGGAGCGGGGCTGTCTCGGTGAGGCCGTAGGCTTCCTGCAGGCGGACGCCCACCGAATTAAAGAACAGGTCTACTTTGGCGGGCAGACTGCTGCCGCCTGAAATGCCGGCGCGGAAGCGGCCGCCCAGGCGGCGTTTGATCCGGTTGAACACGAGCAACTGGGCGATGCCGCGGGCCGGCAGCAGGAGGAGCCAGGGAAAGAAGCCGGCCAGCGCGTCCAGGGCGCGGATGCGGCCGCGGAAGTTGGGCAAGAGGCCGAAGGTGAGGTCTTTGAAGTAGGTGTACATTTTCGCCAGCGAGACGGCGAGGCCGAAAAGCCGCATGGGGATGCCGCCCATGGATTTGACGTTGCGGCAAATGGCGTCCATTATCGCCTCCCACACGCGGGGGACGCTCACCATCCAGTGGGGCCGGATCGTCTTGAAGTCCGCCATCAGCACCGAAGAGATCGGCCTAGAATAGGCGATGCCGGTCTTGTTGTAAAAAATCACGTACTCGATCAGGCGCTCGTACACATGCCAGACGGGCAGCACGGAAAGCCAAATGTCGCCGGGTTTCAGTTCAAAGATCGTATCGAAGGCGGGAAGCTGGCAGAGGAAGTTGCGGTGAGAAAGCATGACGCCCTTCGGCTCCCCGGTGGTACCGGAGGTAAAGATGATACTGGCGAGGTCTTCTTCGCCGCCCTTGTCCATTTCCGCCTCCGCGCCGCCCGGCGCAGAGGCCTCCTGCTTTTTCCCCAGGGCGATGACATCGGCAAAGTAATACACCGTAAGCCCCACGGCGGCGGCGGCCGTTTCGGTTTCGTCATCCACAGGATCGAAGATGATGAGGGTCTTCAGCGCGGGCAGTTCGTTTTTGCAGGAGAGAATTTTCAGCGCCTGCTTCTGATTTTCCGCGAAGGCAAGCGCGCACCCGGTAACGCCCAGAATGTAGGTCAGTTCCTGCAGCGTAATGTCGCAGCCCCGGGGCACATCCGCCGCGCCGGCGGCAAGCACGGCGAAATCGCTTGCCATCCACTCGTGACGGTTATCGGAAATCAGGCCCACGCGCCCGCCCCGCGCCACGCCCAGCTTTATAAGGCCGGCGGCAAGGAAGCAGACTTCCCCGTAAAACTGGCGGTAGGTTTTGGTGAGAAAGCCGTCCGAAGAAGCGTTCCGGTAATATTGAATGATTATGTCAGGAGTTTCTTTCGCCCTGGTTCTCAGCATTAAAGGGAGGGTTGGTTCCATGGCAGACTCAACCCTACAAAAGCAGCCGGTCCAGGGGATGCCGCAGGCTGTGATACGAGGCAGGCTCCGCGTCATCGGCCGGATAGCCGGTGGGGAGGAAGGCCAGCGGGATGATATTGGCCGGAAGGGCGAATTCCTCCCTTGTCCTGGCCGGATCAAAGTACATGACCCAGGTCGTGCCAAGTCCGATGTCGGCGGCCTGCAGCATCATCTGGGTAGTAATGATGGAGGCGTCCACTTCGCCACTGTGCGCGCCGTCGAAACTTCTCACCCAACATTCGTTTTTGTCGTAACAGATGATAAACACCAGCGGCGCGGCAAAACGGTAAGGTGTGCAGGCGTCGACTTTTGCCAGGCCTTCCGCCTCGCTGACAACGAGAATCCGCTGCGGCTGCCTGTTCGCCGCGGTCGGGGCAATTCGCGCCGCCTCAAGTATCATATCGACCTTGTCTTTCCCGACCGGCCTGTCCTTGAACTGCCGCACCGAAAAACGCGCCGCCGCCAATTCCCTAAACTGCATAATGCGCCTCCATATCTCCTGTTTTAGCCCGCCGCCGCATACCATGGGCGGCTCAAGCGCCGGCCTTTTCTCCTTTTTCCCCTGGCTTCAGCTTTTTGCGTAACAGCAGCAAAATCCCAACCAAAAGCGCGGTATACAGCAAACTGCTCCGGTAGCCCCAGGCGGGACCGAAAAAACGATTGGTCAACCCGATGAGGAACTGTACACCGGCATTGACCGTGCCGCCTATGGCTATCATGGCGCTGGACATTACCGGCGCGTCTTCCCCGAAGCGGACAATGGCCAGGGCCATTATCGTGGGCCAGAGCAGGGCGACAAAAAATCCCAGCGCCGGAAGCACATAGATGCCCCTCGCCCCCAGACAGAAACCGGCAATGAAAATGAGCAGTATAATACACGCGAGGCCGATGAGGGAACGCAAATAGCCGATGCGCTCGACAAAAGCGCCGCAGGCAAGACGGGACAGGGTGAAGACTATGAAAAAGGCCGAAAGAAAGGCCGCCCCGTCGGTTGTGGGGTCAAGGCCGTAGACATCCTGAAAATACAGGGCGCCCCAGTTGGAACTGCTCATTTCGATAATAACCGCCAGCCCCAGGGTAAGCGCAAAAAGCCACACTATGGGAGAACGCAGGGCGTCGAAAAAATTCTTTCGTCTGACAGAGATCCTGCTCGTTTCGTCCCCGGCGGAGCGGCTGCGCTGCTCATCGGGAAACCTGGTGAAAATTCCGGGGATGAACAGCGCCAGCGCCAGGGGCAGGGAGAGCAGGTAGATGTAGCGCCAGCCGAGGCCCGCGTTATTCGCAAGCAGGCCGGCGGCCTTTGGCCCGATGATAGCGCCGATTCCGTAAAAGGCGTGGAGCATGCTCATCAATACGGCGGTTTTTGAACTAAACGTTCGGGCCGCCAGGGCGTTTATGCCCACCTCAAAAAAGCCGAAACCCGCAAAGACCAGAAACAGCGCGGCGGCGGCGCTGAAAAAGTCCGGCATAAAAAACACCGAGAAAAGGCCCAGGGTGAGCGCGGCAAACCCGAAGAGAAAAGCCGGCTTTATACCGAAATGTCCCAGAAAAATCCCCGCGACGATACTGAAACCCACATAGCTTAACGAAAGCATGGACACCATAAAGCCCTGCTGCTCCCATGAAGCGCCGAACTCCGCCTTGATCAGCGGATAGGAAACCCCCTTGATATTTTCAATCAGCCCGAAGATCAGCATGGTGCCAAACAGCAGAAAAAAAAGCATGATTCGTTGTAATCTTGTCACATAACACTCCTTTTGAGTTGATTTAGTATAATCAAGGCGCTATCGCTGTACAAGCGATTCCGCCGCGCGGGTTTTCCTGAGCGCGGCCGCTATCCGTATTTTAAGTTCTTCCAGACCAGTACCGTTTTTGGCCGACAGCGCCGCGCTTCCGGGGAAGCGCTGCAGCAATGCCTCTATTGGCGAGGCGGCTTCCGTCCCCGCCGCCGGGGAAAGCGCTGTAACGCGGTCGATTTTATTCAACACGGTGATTACGGGAATGTCCTGCGCTCCCAGCTCCCGCAGCACCGAAAGGGTTGTCTCAAAACAGTTTTCAATATCCGGCTCCGACGCGTCCAGTACGTGGATCAAAAGGTCCGCGAGGGCGGCTTCTTCCAGCGTTGAACGGAAAGCCTTGATTAGGGAATGGGGAAGCTGGCGGATAAATCCGACAGTGTCGGTGAGCAGCGCGGCCATGCCCGGCTCAGGCTCGAAGCGGCGGGTGGCGGCGTCCAGGGTGGCGAAAAGTTTGTCCTCCACCGGAACGTCCGCGCCGCTAAGGACGTTGAGCAGGCTGGACTTGCCCGCGTTGGTATAGCCCACAATGGCGCAGACCGGGAGGCCTTGACGCTCGCGCTGCCGCCGCCGCACCTGCCGCTGTTTCCGCACTTCCTCAAGGTCTTTTTCCAGCCGCTGAATCCTCCGCTCAATTTTGCGGCGGTCCGTTTCCAGGCGGGTTTCGCCGCCGCCCCTCGTGCCGTAACGCCCTCCCCGCTGGCGGGAAAGATCGATGTACTTGTGAGTGAGGCGGGGCAGAAAATACGACAGCTCCGCCAGTTTTACCTGCAGTTCCGCCTCTCTTGTACCGGCCCGCTCCGCAAAAATGCGGATGATGAGTTCCTGGCGATCCACAACGGGAATCCCCGCAAGCTCCTCCCAGTTCCGCTGCTGGGAAGGGCTGGGGTCCCAGTCAAAAACCAGGCAGTCCGCTTCCAGTTCAGCGGCCGTTTCCGCCAACTCGGCGGCTTTCCCGCTTCCCATACCGAATTTCGGCTGACGGTCCCGCACGCGGATCGTTTCATGTCCGGCAATAGCAAGCCCCAGTGTTTCGGCAAGCCGCCGCAGTTCAGCGCCGGAGGCTTCCGCCTCGCCCTCTTTCCCGGCGGCCAGGCTGACCAAAAAAGCCCGCTTTGGCCGTTCTTCGGTTTCGTATAATTTTCCCATAGACTCACAGTATCGCATAAAACCCGGTTTTGCGATACATTATGGTATCATGCGATACGCGGTGACGGCGGCACAAAAAGTGGTCTTAAGCCTGTTGATATCTCTGGCTCTCTTTACCGTCGTCACGGTTTTGGCCTTTACCGGACTGTCCGGTTTGGATAAAACGCTCTTCGCCTTCCCCACGGCCATGAACATGCTGCTCTTCCTTTCGATTTTTTTCACCATATTTCTCACCGTGTTTTTCTGTTTCAACCTCCGCCAGGATCCCGTAACGATCATTCTGTACCGCCTGCAGTCGCTGCGCAAATCCCTCATGGAACAGTTCTACGAGCAAAAGGGCGAGATGGACTGGGCGCGCTGGACCATGGAACTGGAACAGCGGCGCGAAGGCGTCCACGCCGAAATAAAGCGGGGGATCAAATGGGGCCGGGGCCGGTATTCCGAAGCGGATATCGATTCTTTTATTGATACATCATGGGATGAACTGCTGGAACTTATCGGCATGTGGGGAAAAACCGGGGCCGGCATTGATGAAGAAAAACTGCGGGATATATTGACCCGCGTTCTTCAAACCCTGCCCCCGGCGTCTTTAACGGGCGTTCCCGCGGAAACGCCGGATTCATCCGAAACCGTGAAGGTGGATGAAACTGCCGAAGAATTTACCAAAATCGGAAATATCGAGTCCCTTGAAATTGGGGGAATAGAGAAAACCGGGAAAACCCGCCGCTTATCGCCAACAGAACACGCCCGGAGCGGCAGGCGTCCGCTTTCCAAAGCGGACGAAGGCAGTCCCAAAACGCGGCCCAAAGCGGGCGGCCTGCTCGCCGCGGCAACGCAAAAACGGGCCGGGGCAAATCCCGCTGCCGGCGCTGCCTCTCCCGTGAAAACGCCGGACGCGGAAGACCCTGTTGAAATTGCGGAAGAACTGGAAGAGTTGGAGGAAATACAAGAGGTGAAAGAAATGAAAGAAGAAACGGAAAAACCTGAAGAACTGGCGCAAGCCGAAGAGCTTGAGGAACTGGAAGAAGTTGTGGAAATCGGGGATGATGAGGCGGGAGAGCTGGAAGAGCTGGAAGAAAGGCCCAGAACAAAATCCCCTTCCCCGAAAAGCCCCCGGCCCTCGGCGGATGACATCAAGAAACTGGAAAGCGCGGTAGAATTTTCAAATAACGTTTCCGGCGCGGAAGAAGCCGAAGGCCCCGTGTTCGCCGAAGTGGAAATTGTTTCACCTTTTTCGTCGATGTTTTCATCACCGGAAACGGAAACCATTGTTCAAGAGGACGGCGTCCCCCGTATCAACAGCGGCGTTCTAACCCCCGACCCAAAAACCGAAGCGGGCCTGGACAAGGATTTCAAAAATCTGGTGGATACCGTTGTAAAAAGGTAAGGCGCCTCATTTTTTGATCAAAGGCCCGTTCGAAACTTTACGTTTCGCCAAAAACAGGTTATACTGGTTTTGACCATGAAAGTCAGCGTGATTATCCCGGCCCTGAACGAAGAACAGATGCTGCCCCGTCTCCTGGACAGTATCAAGGCCCAGGATTTTGACGATTACGAGATGATTGTCGCCGACGCCCATTCAAAGGACCGGACGAGGGAAATTGCCATCGCCGCAGGCTGCCGGGTGGTGGACGGCGGGCCGCCCGCGGCGGGGCGGAACGCCGGGGCTGCCGCTGCCCTCGGGGAGTTTCTCTTTTTCCTTGACGCGGACGTAGTGCTGCCGCCCGGCTTTATCCGCAACGTGTACGACGAGATGCGGGATCGCTACATTGACCTAGCCACCTGCGAGATACGGCCGCTTTCGGATTATCGCCTGGACCGGATCATCCACCGGATGATGAATTTGGCGGTACTTCTCAACCTGTGGATTGATCCCAAGGCCTTCGGGTTTTGCATTTTTGTTACAAAACGGCTGTTTGAGCGGGTAGGCGGCTTTGACGAGACGATTTACGTGGCGGAGGACAACGATTTTGTCAAACGGGCATCGATGTTCAGGGCCCTGCGCTATCTCAATTCGGCCTATATTATGGTAAGCATACGCCGCTTTGAAAAAGAAGGCCGTTTTACCTACATGAAGAAAGGGATCAAGCTGAACCTGTACCGGGCTTTTAAGGGGGAAATCCGCAACGACGAGGTGGTCAAGTACGAGTTTGACGCTTTCAACAAGCCCGAAAGCCCGGAGGATTTGAATTTACTGGATACTATCGAAAAGCACCTCATCAAGGCCGAGGAAAAATCGCGGCGTTTCAGCCGCCGTGTCCAAAAGCAAAATTCAGCGGCCGCCGCCGGGATCAGGCAGTTCCAGCCCAGCCTGGACGAATACGCCCATCTGGTTAAGGAACTGGACGAATACCTGGGCGGAAAGGAGCAGCGGAAACTGCGGGATTTTTTTAGGCCCCGCCGTTCTTCCGCCCAATCCTAGCAGCCTTTTGCGCCTGTGGCTTTTTTGCAGTCTTTCAGGAAAACGCAAAAAAATCCACAATATAAGGGACCTATAATGCGCGAAGCGCGACAAACTGCCGGCATGGAAAAATCAAAATCAATATTAACGGAAAATTTTACCGGTTTAGGCGTCCATCCTGTCTTTATCGAGAGACTCCGCGGCCGGGCGATCAGCGCCCCCACGGCGATTCAGCGCCTCGTAATCCCCCCCCTTTCCGCCGGGAAAAGCGTGATCTTCCGCTCCGGGACGGGCACGGGCAAAACCTTCGCCTATTTGCTCCCGGCCCTGCGGCGTCTCCTGCCCGGCATTGACGAAGCCTCCGGCGGCAGCGCCGGGGGCGATAAGGCCGCGGACCCCCAGTACCGGGGGCCGGAGCTGCTGATCTGCGCCCCGACTTTTGAGCTTTGTTCCCAGATTAAGGGTGAAATTGATTTTTTGCTTGCCCCGGGAAAAGATGCTCCCCGTGAAGGACGCGCGGGTACTGCCGGCGCGGCGCTGCTCATCGGGTCGGTGGGCCTCGCCCGGCAGATTGACGTTCTGAAAAAAAAGCCCCGTGCGGCGGTGGGCAATCCGGGGCGGCTGCTGGCTCTGGCAAAAATGGGGAAGCTCAGGTTTCAGGGTCTGCGCTTTTTGGTCCTGGATGAAGCGGACCGGATGACCGCCGAAGAAAGCCTTGAGGAAACCCGCGAACTTCTCCGGCTCATCGCGCGCGATGCGCGGGACGGCAGCCTCGCCGCCGCCTGTTCCGCCACCGTTTCGCTCAAAACCGGGGAGATGCTTTCCCCCCTGTTTGAGGGCGCGGAACTTATTGAAAGCGACGAGCGGGAAATACTGCGGGAACGGATTGAGCACTGGGCCATTTTCAGCGAGGGGCGGCGGAAGGTCCAAATCCTGCGCTCGCTGCTGGCCGCCGTTAAAACCAAAAAGGCCGGTTTCAAGGCGCTGGTTTTCGCCGGCAGGAACGACGAGGCGGGAAAAATTGTTTCCCAACTGCAATACCACCACATTTCGGCGGCGGGTCTGTTCGGCAAAATGGACAAGCGGGATCGGAAAGCCTCGGTAGACGCTTTCCGCGCCGGAAAAATCGCCGTGCTGGTCTCTTCAGACCTGGCGGCCCGCGGCCTTGATATTCCCGGTGTCAGCCACGTCATTGCCCTGGATGTCCCGGCGGACAGTGAAATCTACATCCATCGGGCGGGCCGTACCGGCCGGGCGGGCAGGCGCGGTATAATGGTGAGCATCGGTGATGAGGCGGAAATGCGCCGCCTCGCGCTCCTTGAAAAAAAGCTCGGCATCATTGTACGCCCCAGAGAGTTATACCAGGGGAAAGTATACGAAAGCGCGCCCTATGGCGCAGAATGAGCCTCCGCGGGGGCAAGCCCCGCGGTATCTTTAGCGCTGCTTAACTTGATCGGAGGCTCGTTCGATAGGAAGTTTTTTATACCGTCTGGTTTAATACCAAATCTTTGTAAGCGTTGCGGCATTTGAGCCGCGGCAAGCCTGGCAAGCGCAGCTTGCCTTGGGGTATTAAACCAGACTTGCGAATAAACGCTCATGGGAATCATCTATAACCCATACTGTTTAACCTTGTTGAGAATGGTTTTCCTGCTGACGCCCAGCGCTTCCGCGGCGCGGGTACGGTTGCCGTTGCAGCGTAAAAGAGCGTCGATAATTGCCTGTTTTTCGATTTCGTCCAGGGTATCCAGCGGCTTTGCGTCCGCGGCCTCCGATGAACCGGCGCGGGCCGGGGCCTTTCCCGTGACGTTACGCGCAATGCCTTTCGGCGCGGCGGCGCTTTCTTCATGCAGATCAATATCGGTATTGCGTATAACGGAATCCCCGCAATAAACAAGCGCGCGTTCAAGAATGTTTTCCAGTTCCCGCACGTTGCCGGGAAAGGAATAACGTTTGAGTTTTTCAAGCGCTTCCTGTGAGAGGGCGGGGCGGGCGCGGCCTTTGTGTTTGGCGATGAAATGTTCGGCGAGCAGGGGGATGTCTTCGCGGCGGTCCCTCAGGGGGGGCAGGGCGATGCGGAACACGTTAAGCCGGTAGTAGAGGTCTTCCCGAAAACGGCCTTCTTTTATCAGGACCTCAAGGTCCTGGTTGGTGGCGGAGATGATCCGGGCGTTGATGGGGATGTCGCTGACGCCGCCAAGGCGGCGGACTTTGCGCTCCTGCAATACCCGCAGCAGTTTGACCTGCAGGAGCATGGGCATTTCGCCGATTTCGTCAAGGAAGAGACAGCCTCTGCCGGCAAGCTCGAAGAGGCCCTGTTTGCGGGCGCTTGCGCCGGTGAACGAGCCTTTTTCGTGGCCAAACAGTTCGCTCTCCATCAGGCCCTCGTGAATGCCGCCGATGTTTACCGCCACAAAAGGTTCGTCTCGGGCGGGGCTGCGGGCGTGGATCTCACGGGCGGTAACTTCTTTGCCGGTCCCGCTTTCCCCAATGATGAGTACCGTTACCTCGGAACCGGCAATTTTGTCGATCTGATCGGAAAGCTGTTTAATGAGCGGACTCTCGCCCAGGAGCATGGTTTTTCCCGCGGGCGCGGCGCGCGGTTCGGTGCGCATCGCCGCCTCAAGCACATTTTCACGGCGCTTGTTTTCGATGAGGGAGCGGAGGCGGATGGAAAGTTCCGCCGGGTCAAAGGGTTTCACGAGATAATCTTTCGCGCCCCTTTTCAGGGCTTCCACCGCGTCGGGGATTTCCCCGTGGGCGCTGATCATAATCACCGGCGAAAGGATGCCGTCTTGCTGCATCCGCTCCAGAACCGCCTGGCCCGTCATGCCCGGCAGTTTCAGGTCGAGGATCACCGCGTCAAAAATTTCCCTGGCAAGGTGTTCCAGCGCGGCCTCGCCGCTTTCGGCGCCCAGCGAATCTATTTTTTCAAGGCTTAAATATTTGCCCAGCGATTCACGGATGTTTTTTTCATCATCAACAATTAAAACCCTCATTGCTTTTATTCCCCTTCCCTGTATTGGGGAAAAACCAGCGTGACCATGAGGCCGCCGCCTTCACGGTTTTCAACGCTGATGGTTCCCCCGGCCGCTTCGGTAAAACGTTTGCTTATGGCCAGGCCGATGCCGGTTCCGGCGCTCTTGCTGGTAAAAAACGGATCAAAAACCCGCATGAGGTTTTTTTCAGGGATGCCCCTGCCCCGGTCAAAAATCCTTATCACCACATTACCGGAGTGCGCGCCCGCACTTCCGTGTACGCGTCCGCCCGCATGAACCGACGCGCCAATCTCCGCGAGCGGGCTGCCCGACTCCACCGCGTTACGGAAAATATTTTCCAGTACCGACCTGATTCTGTTTTCATCAACAAGGACAAAAACGGGCGGCGCCCCGCCGGCGGCGATAGTTTCAACGCCGCAGATACGCTGTGATGTTTCGGCGAGGAGTTCGCTTATATTCAAGACCGATTTCTCTCCTTCCGGTTCGCGGAGGTAATCATTCACCCGGTACACAAGGGAGGAGATGCGGTCCACTTCCTGATTGATAATGCCGATTTCTTCCTTTTCATTTTTCGCGCAGATTTTTTCCAAAATGCCCGTTTGCAGACGAATGGAAAGAAGGGGATTTTTTATTTCGTGGGCCAGCGTACCCGCGGCGGTTCCCAGGACAACGAGGTTTTGCTGGGCATCGATCTTTTCCCGGTACTCACGGTTGCGGATGTACAGACGGCGGATGTAAAAAACCAGTATCAAGAGGACGATCTCGGTCAGGGGAAATAAAATTGCCGTGAGAGTCCGGGCGCGCCAGTAATCGGGATGGAAAATGTCGATGTAAAAATACCGGTCCCCGGAGAAAGTGTTAAAGTTAAAAAGGAAAGCGCCCTGCTGCGGTCCCTGCCGGATTTGATTCTGCCACCCCGGTTCGCGGCGCTGTTCAAGAGACTTTTCGCCGTTATTGCCGTGCTCCTGCGGCTTGCGGGGGCGCATGCCCGGCCCCATAGCGGGCGGCGGCATATATCCGAAGTGAAGCACAAATTTGGACGAACGGCCCTGCCTGTCGGGTATCGTATAACGGCCGAAACGGCTTCGCTCTCTGGTTTTCAGAATATTCTCATCAAAAACCGGCGGAACCTTGCCCCACCGGGAAACCGGCCGCAAATTATGCCCATAGACCGCGACGCCGATTATCCGTTCTTTCAGAATCGGGTTTGCTTCAACCACTGAACCAAAATCACCATAATTCCGCAGTTCCGTCCAAATCGTGTTGAGAGTCCGCTCGTTGTCGTTGTCCCGGACAAGCCGGGCGCGATCCTGCAGCGCCCAGTTGATAAACACATTCAGGGCCGAGAGGAGCAGCCAGCCGAGCAGGGCGGCGATTAGCGAAGAAGTTCCCAGCGCGTTTTTTTTCACGGCCCGTTGCCTCTCAATAATTGCATCAGTATTTCCTCATCCTCAAAGGCGCCAAGACTCCGCAGCGTTGAAAGGCTTTGCAGAAAACCGTAACGGGCTTTGATAAACTGACTCCGGTTGGAGCTTACCAGCGCGGAGGCGTCTGACAGTTCAGACACGGAGCTTTGGGAAAGCCGGTACCGTTCCATAATATACTCAAAATGTTTTTCCGCATACTCCAAAGCCCGGCGGGAGGAAGCGGCCGATCCTGCCTGGGCAATGGTATTGAACAGGGCGCTTTGCAGTTCGGTTTCAAGGGAATTTTCGGCGGTATAATAATCCAGCGCCGCCGTGTCGCGGGCGATTTTGCTCTTTGCGACATTGTTCGCCGTTACCCAGAAATCCAGGGGAATGCTCCCGCTGATCGAAACAGAGCCGCCGGACGGTTCAATGCCGTTGCTGGGCGCATAATTGAGTCCGGTTGAAAAAGAAGCGCTGAGGCTTGGTGAAAAATCCAGCTTTGACAGAGACAGATTTTTTTCCGCACGTTGGCTTGAAAGGCCGGCCTTTGCCAGAGCAGGATTCGCGGCCGCGGCGATTTCCCGCAATTCGCCGTATAAATAATCCGCTTCCGCATCGGTAATACTTCCCAAACGCAGGATCAGTTCTTCGTATCCGCTGAAATCAACCTGTTCGACATTAAAACCGGCGGCTTCGTTCAGGCCGGTGAGGGATTTGAGTTTCGCGTTATTCAGGCTGTAATTCCGCCGGGCCTGGTTACGGCTTGTCTCACTCGATTCCCTGTCCGCCAAAGCCTTGAGATAATCTCCCCGGCTTATGACGCCGCTTGTGTGCCGTACTTCCGCTATGGAAAGGCTCAAGTCCGCGGTTTGCAGGGCCGACTCGGCGGCCTCCAAATCCGCCGCCGCTTCCAGCGCCGCGTAGTAGGCGCTGTCAACCGCGTTAAGCACGCTGAAATATTCGGCCAGCGCGTCCCGCCTGGCCGTTTCGGTGGCAAGCTCGTTAATCGCCTTCTGCACAATACTCTTGCCGCCTTCAAAAATCTTCTGCGATACGCTGAAATTTGCCCCTGCCCTAAAAGTCTCAGACGGATCAACGGCCGGCTCATCTCCGGCGTTCCAGAGGCTCATTGAAGCGCTGGCCCCCAAAGAAAGGGAGGGGAGGTTCGAATAGAGCTGGGATCGTGTATCAAGGACGCTGCTCTGTACCGCCAGATTGTATTTCGCAAGACTCCGTGAATTCGCCAGCGCCAGACTCCGGGCCTGTTCAAGGTTGATGGTCTGGGCCATTACGCGAATACCGGTAAATATAAACACAATAATTAACAGTAATACTTTTCTGCCTTTTTTAATATCAATTATTTTAAGCATTTTCCATACCTCCGATAGTTCCGCAAGCGGCGTTATTCATACCTCAGCGCGTCAATGGGATAGAGTCCCGCGGCTTTTCGAGCCGGGTAATAGCCGAAGATGATTCCCACCACGGCGGCAAAAGCGGCGGCGGCGGCGACAACAAGCGGATTTATCGCGGTGGGTATTCCCATAACGCGCAGAACGCGGCAGATCGCAAAGGCAAAGCCGATTCCGATAAAGCCGCCCATGAGGCTTAAGATCACCGACTCGGTGAGGAACTGCATCAAAATATCCCGCCTGCGCCCCCCTACCGCCATTCTGATGCCGATCTCCCTGGTCCGCTCGGTAACCGATACCAGCATGATGTTCATAATACCAATGCCCCCGACAAGAAGGGATACGCCGGCAATGGCGGCCAGCAAGGTGGTCAATGTCCTGGTAGTGGCCAATGCCATGTCGATCATGTCCGCCTGATTCAAGACGTCAAAATCGGAGGCGGCTCCTTCGGCGATATTGCGGGACTCCCTGAGAATGAGTTCCGTTTCCTTTTGGGCGGCTTCCAAATATTCTTTGCTCACCACGCTTATCACAATTGAGCCGATGTTACGTGAATTGGAAAGGCGGGTTATGGCGGTGTCCAGGGGAATGATGACGATGTCGTCCTGATCCTGTCCTCCCCTGCCGGCGCCGCGCGCTTCCAGCAGGCCGATGACGGTAAAGTAGATCGTTCCTATGCGGATTTGCTGCCCCAAAGCGGCGTCAGCCTCAACAAAGAGATTTTTCGCGGTGGTACGGCCCAAAACCGCCACCCGGTTTCGGAGGGCGGTGTCTTCCTCATAAAAAAAACTCCCCGCGTCAATTTTCATGCCCCGTGCGGTAAAGTAACCGGGATCAACGCCCTGAACCGTTACCTGGGCGCTTCCCTCGCTGCCCACTATGGTTAAATTACTCTGTGTTACGGCGGAAATCGCCGATGCAAAACTCGACTCGTTCCTGAGTTTTTGCGCGTCTGCCCTGGTAAGCGTGGAGGCGCGGACAAAGACACTCTGGCCGCTGCGACTCATTTGCCGCCGGGGCATTACCTGAAGAAGGTTGGTCCCCATGGCGGCAATCTGCGATTCAATGGCCCGCTGCGAACCTTCACCCAGGGCGACCATGATGATCACCGATCCTACGCCGATGATCACCCCCAGAGAAGTGAGGAGGCTCCGCATCCGGTTTCGGAAGATTGAGCGCAGGCAGGTATGCAGCAGTTGAATAATATTCACGATAACCTCACGATAACCCTGCCTTTCCGCGGCCGTACATAATCGAACAGGAAGCCGCGCTTCATGACGCCGCCTCTTTTGCCGCGTACTTTTCCGCCGTGCGCAACAGACCCGCCGACTGTCCTTCCCCGGCGAGCAGGGCGTTCCGCTTCCAGCGGGCAAGATCGTCTAACGCGTTACGCGGCTGTGTCAGCGGCCTGTCGGAAACCAGCTCCCCGTCCCGCAGGGTGATAATCCGTTTCGTGTAGGCCGCCAGTTCCGGCTCGTGCGTAACCATGATGATGGTCTTTCCCCGTCTGTTGAGTTCCTGAAAGAGGCCCATGATTTCCAGCGTCATGCCGGTATCCAGATTTCCGGTAGGCTCGTCCGCGAGAATAAAGGCGGGATCATTCACCGTGGCTCTGGCTATGGCGACCCGCTGCTGCTGTCCGCCCGAAAGCTGGGAGGGAAAGTGATCCATGCGTTTTTCAAGCCCCACTTCACGCAGGGCGATGACGGCCCGCTCTTTCCGGCTCCGGGCGCTTCCCTTTTCCCTCTTTTCTCCCTTTTCCCTGCTGCGGTAAAACAGGGGAAGCTCGACGTTTTCCAGGGCCGTGGTCCGGGCCAAAAGGTTGAAGGACTGAAACACAAAACCGATTTTCCGGTTCCTGATATAGGCGAAAGTGTCGGCGTCCGATTTTGAGGTCTCTATGCCGTCCAGGGTATAAGTCCCCTCGCTGGGCTTGTCCAGGCAGCCGAGGATATTCATCAGGGTGGACTTGCCTGAACCGGAGGGTCCCATGACCGAGACGAATTCCCCGGCCTCGGCGGAAAAGTCCACCCCGCGCAGGGCGCGGACTACCACGGAGGATTCGTTCTGTTTGCCCTCCATCCGGTAGATCCGCTTGATCCCCCGCAGCTCTATCACCGGCATTAGATTTTTTCCCGCAGAATTATCTGCTTTCCTTCAAGGTCTTCCGTAGAAATGATCTCCGTATTGACGCCATTGCTGACGCCGCTCCGCACCCGTATCACATTGAGCCTGCCCTCGCCGTTGATGTACCAGAGGTTTTTCATTGGCGCCGGCTGCCTTTCCGCCGGGCCGCTTTGGCCGGCTGCGCCTCTCCCCCCTCCCGGAGGCGGGCCCATGCCTCGCATTCCCGGTCCGCCGCCCGTTACCAGCCCCGCCAGCCCTGTCGCGGGGGCCGCGTTCACGCGCTGATCTGAAGCCGCCTGGCTTTGCGCTTCCGCGCGGGAGCGTTCTTCAAGCGCGGCCTTCCGCTGTTCTTCGTCCATTCCCTCAAGGCCCGCGTTAAAAACAATGTCGGCGATTTCCCCGTCTCCGAGGCCCGTGGGCTGGTAGCGCAGCGCGGCATTGGGAACGGTGAGGATGTTCTCGCTCCGTTCCACGATAAAGTCCACCGCGCAGGTCATTCCCGGCAGAAGGGACCCGTCCTGATTTTCCACGTTGATAATCACCGTATAGGAAACCACGTTATTCGAAACCACAGGAACCATCCGCAGCGTTTCCACCACCCCGGTAAAGCTCCGCCCCGGCAGGCTTTCCAGGGTAAAGCGCACCGCCTGTCCCCTGTGAATTGAAGTTACGTCCAGCTCCCCCACTCCGGCCTCGATCTGCATCTCCTGAAGATTTTCCGCCAGGGTAAAAATGCTGGTTGAGTTATTGCTGGAGCTGTCCACTACCGTGTCGCCGACATTGATATTCCGTTCCAGCACAATGCCGTCGATGGGCGAAGTGATAAACGCGTATTGATTTATTTCGGTTTCGATAACCCTTAGGTTAGCCTCGGCGGCGGCAAGGTCCGCGGCCTGAATATCCAGATTGGTTTGGCTGGTTTTAAGCTCGTAATCGGAAATGAGTTCTTTCTCCGCCAGGATCCGCTGCGCCTCGTGGTTGATCCGCTGCAATTCGTGGTTTGCCCGCGATTTAATCACCTGGGCCAACTGCTGTTCCCGCTGCAGCCTGAGCATATCCGTATTTAGCTCCGCGAGAATGTCTCCCTTGCGTACCGCGTCGTTAAAATCGACGTTTATTTTTTCAACCTTTCCGCTCATCCGGGGAAGCACCTTGACGGTAGAAACCGGATTGATGGTCCCGGTAGACGAGACGGTCCGTTCCAGCGTCCCCCGGCGGACCTCGGCGAATTCGTAGACCGCCGCTCCTGATTTTTTGGGCATACAGCCTGAAAAGACAATCGGCAGCAGCGCCCAGAGAGCGAAGATACAATTCTTTACCACAATAGAAGCTCCTGCTGATATATAGCAATATCCGTGCCATGCCGGAATTCGCGTTTCCCGGATGAAACCGGGGGTAAAACGCCGGTTTTGAGCGGTTTTGACGGGTAAATATTACGCGCGTAAAATCACTGGGTAAATTTTGCCCGCAAATTGCATCGCCGGGGCGGTTTTGGGACAGGATTGAGCCAGGCCGCCAGGCTCAACCAGGAGCCCGCCGCCTCCGCAGGGCATCGGCAGTTCCGCAAACGGGACGAACAATGTGACGGGCGGCCTGAACACAGGGGCAATGGACGCTATACGGTGAAAGACTTTGAATATGATGAGAAAGTAACTATTCAATGGTTATTATATTGCATGGTCATAACGTTCCGGAGGCCGAGCCGCCTACTGGCCAGTTTGTCCGGCAGGACAAAAAAGCGCTAACAGTCCTGTTGAGACTGTCGGAAAAGTATTCAAACGGCTCAACAACCACTATATATGGTGTATTTTATGCCAACTACACGCTATATATAGCGTCTTAATGCCTTAAAACAGACTTTTCCGACAGCCTCGTTATGCGAAGTAGCCCCGCTTTTATACTTCTATATTTACCAAAAGCAATATTTCATTTAACTTGTTTTTGTCCATTATATAGTGTCTGTCTATAAAGTCGGCCTATTGTCAAGTTTCAAAAAAGTTGTTACTCTGAGGATATGAAATTATTTGAACCGTTAATACTTAAATTTGAAGATGCAAATTGGTCGAGG
>JAISYA010000191.1 GCA_031270205.1 Treponema sp. | reverse complement strand
AAGGAACATCCCGATGTGAAGCTGGTGGCGCTGTCCTGCCTGCTGACGACGACGATGCCGGCCCTGCAGGAGACCGCGACGGCGATAAAGGGGAGCGGATTGAAGGGCTTCAAGCTGATGGTGGGGGGAGCGCCGATAACGCAGGAGTTTGCCGATCAGATAGGGGCGGAAGGGTATTCGCCGGACGCGGCGAGCGCCGCCCAGCTTGCCAAGAAGTTGTGCGCGTAAGTTTGTGTGGGTAGCCGCGCTGGAAAAAGCTCCCTTCCGCGGGAGCTTTTTCTATCTATCCCCGTTTCCCTGGCAGTTTATTCGAAAGTCTGGTTTAATACCCCGGAGATATGCTCCGCGGAGGCTCATTTCCTCAAACGCTGCGTGTAACAGACCGGCGTCCTTGAAATACTCATAAAGAAAGAATTGACACTCCGCGCCCTGCCGTTCATACTAACGTTATGACACTGGCCACCAAATTGAGCTTTGTACGGGTGATCCTGGCGCCTGTATTTTTCATTGTGTATTTCCTGCCCCGGTTTTTCCCCGTGTGGTTTGCGGGCGGGGCGGCCTGGACCGCGCCGGCGCTCTGGCTCATTTTCATCGTCTCTGAAATAACCGACATGTTCGACGGCATGGCCGCCCGCAAACTGAACGAGGTCAGCGATTTCGGCAAACTGTTCGACCCCTTTGCCGATACCCTGATGCAGATTACCTGCTTTCTCTGCTTTGTGCTTGATGGTATCTTCCCCGCGATTTTGTTTCTGCTGGTGCTGTACCGGGAGTTCAGCATACTGTTTATCCGCAACCTGATGCTGCAAAAAGGCGTCGCCATGGGCGCCCGTCTCGGCGGCAAAATAAAAACGGTCACCTATATCCTCGCGGACGCGGCCGCCCTCCTCACCGCAAGCCTGCGGCGGCTCGCCCTTTTTGAGTCCCTGCACGCATACTTCAAAACCGGCGCCATCATCCTCTTTTTGATATCGGTGATTTTTTCTGTTGTCTCGTTTTTCGATTATCTTTCGGTGTACCGCAGGGCAGGCGCGTTAAAGTAAATACGCCGCCCGGCCCGTAGCGCACGACGGAAGCGCTGGTGTTCTGTCTTATACAGATAGCATAATGACAGTCATTTAGCACCGGCATAGCCGCTGGATCGAGCAGGAGGCTGCCCATTAGTTGGGCAGATATCCTCTCACACCACCGGCTGATATTCCTCCCGCCGTATTCCCCGAATCTGAACCTGATAGAGCGTTTTTGGAAACTGGTGAAAGCAAAAGCGCTTAACGCGGCCTACCACAGGACATTTGAAGACTGTAAAAGAACAATAGATGATTGCGTTTCAGGAATGATAACAAGTACGAGCCGGGAACAAAAACAAAAATCTTCATGCCTTTATATTTCTATGCGTTTACCCCGGCCTGTAAAAGAACGCTCTTCCATTTCCAGATGAGCGGTCCCTTCTGAATCCGGCGGCGTAAAAGTTCTTCGGCATTGGAAAAATCGTCTTTTCTCATCTGTTTGCTGATAAACGCCCCCCAGCGGGAATGCTTCCGGTCAAACCACGCGGCAAGGTCCCGTTCGGTGATAAGGCGTTCCTCTTTTTGCTCAAGCAAGTCAAAGCGCGCGGTGAATCCCCCCTCTTCAAGGGCATTTTTGAGCGTATCGGCGTTCCATGTCCAAGGATCGGCGCTTGAGCCGTCCGCGGCGGCGGAGAAAAACAGCTCTTCGGCGCGGTGTATTTCCGAGGCGAGTTCCCCGGAGGCTTCACATTCTTCCAGTAAAATCCGGGAGATACGCTCTCCCAGACAGGGAGGGGAACAGAGGAGGCAGAGGCTGCCGCCGGGCGCAATGAGCGGCCCGGCAAGCGCGGCAAGGCGGAAAAACGCCTCCTGCGGGCTGTTGTTTTGGAAACCCCGCTTCCACGGCTCACGGAGCAGGATGTGGTCGAATTGGGGGCTTGAAAAGCATTCGGCGGCCTGCTCCGCCGAAGGAAGCACTTCGCTTTCCAGCACGGCGATTTCAGGCTTTTCAATTTCATCCAGGGTAACGGCGTAGCGGAGCAGCGCTTCACGGGCCGTATCGCCGTTTACCAGAGCGGAAACGAGTCCCTCAGGGCAGCGGCGCAAGCCTTCCCAGAGGAGCAGTCCGTCGTTCGCAAGGGGAATAAGCAGGCGGGCGTGGCGGGCAGGGGAAGCCAGACGGAAAATCGCGTCACGGTCGGAGAGGAGCAGGCCCCCGCGGCCCGATTCCAGCCGCTTGAACCAGCCTTCCCGTCCCCTGGCCGCCGCGGACCAGGTGAGGAGTTCGCCGTTAGCAACGTCCGCCCCGTCGCCCAGGACAATCGCCGCCTGAAGCTCCCGCTTCTTCAGCACTTCCTCGCGGATATTTCCTTCATAACCCACAACCGACGGAATGTAAAAAGTCCTGCCCCGCAGGGCCGTGGGAAGGTACTGCTGGGCGGCCCAGTGATTCCGAAACGCGTGGGGGTACACGTAACCCTCACCGTGGCCGAAACTTTCGGCGTCCCTGCCGGCGTCGCGCAGGTGGTTGGGCACTTCGGCATCTTCCCGGTCAACTTCTTTCAGCGCGTCAAAAAACGCCATGGCGGTATTGGACTTGGGCGCAGTGGCAAGGTACAGGCATGCATGGGCCAGGGGAAAATTCCCTTCGGGAAAGCCGATACGGTCAAAGGCCCCGGCGCAGGAAACAACGACCGAAAGGGCATGCGGGTCGGCAAGTCCCACATCCTCGCTGGCGAGGATGATCATCCGGCGAAAAATAAAGCTGGGATCTTCCCCGGCCCGGACCATTTTGGCCAGCCAGTACAGGGCCGCGTCCGGATCACTGCCCCGCACGCTTTTGATAAAGGCGCTGATTGTGTCAAAGTGGTAGTCGCCGTCCCGGTCGTAAAGCACGGCCCGGCGCTGTATGCTCTCCTCGGCGGCTTCCATGGAAACGAATATTTCCTCTCCGGCCGGCGGCGGCCAGGAAGGCGGGCTGGTTTCAACGGCCAGTTCGAGGGCGTTGAGGAGGCTGCGGGCGTCGCCGCCGGCCACTTCCACGAGGTGTTCCAGAGCGCCTTCCCCAAAACGCAGCTGCCAGTTTCCGTAGCCCCGCTCGGGGTCGGCGGCGGCCCGGCGGGCGGTTTCCATGAGGTCATCGGAACACAGAGACTTGAGCTGAAACACGCGGCTGCGGCTGACCAGGGCGCGGTTTACCTCGAAAAAGGGATTTTCCGTTGTTGCGCCCACGAGAATTACCGTGCCGTTTTCCACCCAGGGGAGCAGGGCGTCCTGCTGGGCCTTATTCCAGCGGTGTACCTCGTCCACAAAGAGAATCGTCCGCTTGCCGTAAAGCCTGAAACGCTCGTCGGCGCGGTCAATGGCCTCGCGGATATCCCTGACGCCGGAAAGCACCGCGTTGAGGCTTTCAAAGGCAGCCCTCGTGGTATTGGCGATGACTCTGGCGAGGCTTGTTTTACCCGTGCCCGGCGGGCCGTAGAAAATAACCGAGGAAAGCCGGTCCGCCTGAATTGCCCTGCGGAGCAGCCTGCCGGGGCCTACAATGTGATCCTGGCCGATGATATCTTCGAGGGCGCGGGGCCGCATCCGATCGGCGAGCGGGCTTTGCCCGGCGGTGGTTTTACCGCTTCCCGGTCCGGGGGAATTTTTTGCCGCGAAAAGCTCATCCACGAATCATTCTTCCGCGTTCCACTGCCATCCCCCGGACGAGCGGTTGCGGTACGACCACAGACCCTGATTTTGGGTTGAGGCGAAAAGAGTCCTTGCGGAATCAACGGCTGCCGGAGCCTGGAAAAGATGATTAACCGGATATTTTCCGATGGAAGACGTGTAATTACCGCCGGTATGCATACTGGTAGGATTGGTTCCCGGCTCCTTGAAATCGCCGCTTATCGTCCCGTTGCTCAGTACCAGGTCCTTGTAACCATAGGTGTAGCCTGTACTGCTTGAGTAGCTCAGATTTGCCAGGTGTCCCGCGAGGAGAAGCTGCGTGGCGCCTTGCCAAAGGGCAAGGGCGCCGCTGGCGTAGCTGCCCACGTCTTTGGATGCGCTTGTAACACCACCGTCGTTTACCCAATAGAGGGTTCCTTCCCGCTCTATTGCCACAATTGCCGACGGCGGTCCGTTTTCCAGACTGATTATCCCCATGAATTCCGCATTACCGAAAGAACTCACCGCGTTCGTACCCGTTACCTTGTAAATTCGCTTTTTAGTACTTAAATAGTAATCTTGCCCGTTAAAAGCGACTCCGGTGAGTTCGCCGGTGTCTGACTGCAGAGAGTGCAGGGAAAAATTCCCTTCATCCAGATATAAAATACTGTATTGATCGCCATTTCTTTTCCCCACAAAGACCTTATTCCCCGCGGCGCAAACTTTCACCAAAGAACTCTCAGCTATTGACTCCCAGCTTGTTCCGGCCGTACTGATTCGTTTCAAGCCAGAATCCGTTAAAGCGTAGAGGTAAGCGGAGGTGGCCGCGAGGCCGCGGATACCCCCCCCCGGATTGGATATCTTGTATGGGTCCTTATCCCAGCCCGTCCCGGTATAGCCATAGAGGGAAGAACCGGAAGCCACATAGAGAGCCTGTCGCCCGCCGCGGGTAAACACCACCATATTCGTGGGGGTTCCTTTAATCCGGGCCTCCAGCGGCTTGGTCGCCTGGGAGATTTCATGAAAAATAGGGTCCTGGTTACAGGCCCCCAGCGCGAACAGCGCCAGGATAAGGAATAAAAAAGCCGGCTTTAATAATTTGTTGAGTCCCATTGTAATCTCCACTTAAAAATGATAACGGACGGCAATAGTGACATCCGCGATATTTCCGTCAACATCATTTTCGGGGTCTTTGGTCCACTGCGGGAACCAGCCCCAGTTGGCGTTCACGCCGAAGGACCAGTCGGGGTTAAACCGGTAATACAGCGAGGCGCCCGCTTTCGCGAAAAAGCCCAAATATCCCATATCAAGGTAGCGCTGGGGGGCAAAACCCGCCGTTACCGTAAGGGGAATTTCAAAACGGTGGAATATAAACTGGTAGCCCACGCGAAATCCTATGGGAATAATAAAAACCGTACTTTCCGCCACGGTGTAGTTAAACATACCGCCGATTTCCCCCCCCATGCTGATATTGGAGTCAAGATAGTAGTTGTACGCCAGCGTACCGGTACCGCCCAGGGGAGGGCTAAAATTATGTTCGATTACCTCGCCCTGATGGAAAAAAACAGTAGGAAAAATCAGCCCCATGGAGATGATAAAGGTCTGATCCCCCCGCGAATAGAACTCGGGCGCGTAAATATCCCACTCGGATTCAATATCTCCGGGCTGGTCCTCCTGCGCGTGGAGCGTTCCTTCCAGACTTCCCAAACCCAACAACAATACCGGTAAAAAGGCCCACACCTTTCGCATACGCATACTCCTAATAATTTACCCGCAACAGTGTACACGCGGGTTGGTACATGAAACCTCAAAACTTCCGGTTCGGTTCCTACGGTAACAACAAGCGCAAAGCCCTATAGTTACTCTGCATTGCGGCTGATTCCCCGCTCAAGGGCGAGGTAATCAAGCAAAACAGGGTATTTGGTGAGCAAGGCCCCGTATTGTTCCAGTTCGTCAAAGCGCAGCCGGCTGTCAATCCGGCTTTCCGCCTTTTGCAGAAGGGCGGAAGACGCGTATTCCCGCTGTCCGGCGATAAAATCCTCATAAAGGCCCCGGACCTCGTTGTAAAGGGCAAAATCGGGGAATTTCGCCGCGCTCACCAGACAGGAAATATCGTCCAGGCCGGGGAATTGCCCCGCAAGCTCCCGCTCCAGTTCCGGGCTGGAGCCGGTTTTGAGCGTTTCCTCCATTTGCCGGGCGTCCGCATCCCCGGAACTAAGGCGGCGCAGGATAAAAGCCCCCATTTTTTCGGCGATTCCCTGTTCGTAGGTATCCAATTCATCCTGGCTGCCGATATTATTATCAGAGACCAGAGTGACCAGAGCGTCGGGGTTTACCGTAAAGGACAGGGAAGCCTTGAACTCCCAGGAGAAGTCTGCGGCGACGCCCGCGAAAGACGCATACGTGTTCCCCGACGGCAGGGTGTTTCCCCCGCTGACGCTGTGGCGGACCGGTTCAGCGCGGAACACCACGACCTCCACGTTTGTGGGGATCAGGGCGTACCAGAGCCAGCGGAATTCCCCTGAACGGATCATGCGGGGATCGACGCCGTGGGTTTTTGAGCGTACAATCCCGTAAGCGCCGGGGGGAACCTGCAACTGGACCCAGCCGAAAAAGAAGGCAAGGCCGCCGAGAATTATAAGGATGAACAGGGTGATAAAAAACTTTTTCATCGCGTATTATTATAATACCCTGATAAGGTTAATTTTGCAACCATCATATTTTAAAAAAACAGGAATGGATATGGATAATGTAAGCGGCCGAAAAACGCGGTTCCGGGGCGTACCGTGGCCATTGCGGGGAGGCGTGCTCATCAGTTTTGCCCTCTCGGCCGGCGCGTTCGTACTGTACATGGCGGGAAATATACCGGAGCGGGGTTTTCCCGATGAGACTCAGTTTTTGCTCCTCAGGATAATGCAGTATCTGGCGCTTTTCCTGACCGTGTTTTCCATCTGCGCCCTGGGTTTCAGCGTCCGGCTTGTGGTCCGCAAGCCCCGTTTCCGGTATTTGCTGGGCATGGGCCTCTATATTTTAACCGGAATCCTGGGGGTACTCCTGGTGGTTTTCAACTCGTTTATTGTGGTCGCGGCAAGGGGAAACGGATGAATGAAAAAAGGCTTTACGCCCTGCGGGGGGCAACTCAATGTCTGAACGAGGCGGAGGAGATCCGCGGACAAGTTGTCCTGCTCTACGACGCGCTGCTTGCGCAAAACAGCCTGGCGGAAGCGGACATCGTTTCCCTGGTTTTTTCGGTAACAGCAGACCTTGACGCGCTTAATCCCGCCGCGGCCCTGCGCCAATCCGGCAGAGCGGGGAACCTGGCCCTGTTCGCGGTCCAGGAAGCCGAAACACGGGGCGGACTGGACCGCACCGTCCGCGCCCTCATCCACTGCTACCTCCCCGAAGGCTCCATCCCCCGCCATGTCTACCGCAACGGCGCCGAAGTCCTCCGCCCGGACCGGCGCTGAGCCCCGGATTCGGATTTCCTGTATGAGGCATTGTTCTCAGAGTAAACGCCGATGCCCTGCCTGTTCACAGGGCATCGGCGTTTGCTTTTTTTGATTCGCACATACGGTGCGGGCGGCATACTGTGCGGCGCTATAAGCGCGGGCCGCGCGGGAAACACCCGCCACAGGCCGCGCGCGCAGGCGCTGGTATCCGCGGTATCCCTTTCCCTGCGCTGATCCCGCCCTGTTCCGCCTTGCCGCGAGGGCGATTAATCCCTTTCAATACAGCCTATGTCGATCC
>JAISYA010000176.1 GCA_031270205.1 Treponema sp. | reverse complement strand
AGAGTGGAAATTATAATCCTACACTTGACTTTCTGAATAAGATAGCGAGAGCTATTGGGAAAGAATTAGAAATACGAATAGTATAATTAATTGGAAACACGCCCAAACTTCGCATAACGAGGCTGTTTACGCTTTTCTGCCTTTCGGCAGACCGGGCCAGTAGCGGCTCGGCCTCCGCCGGAACGTTATTACTCCGTTACAACTTGACTGTGTGCCGCCGCTTACCGCACGTCCAGCGCGATGGCCGCTGCGGAGGCGTCGTTCCCGCCGTCTGACAAGACGGTTTTGACCCCATTCTTCCAGTACCAGGCTGCCCCATTGCCGGCGGCGTTGTTTTCAGATCCGGCCATATACACGTCGGCAGCCGGCTCCGGCCGCACCGGCGTACCGCGCTTTACATTGAGAATTTCCCTGTGCCATAATGATCCGTAAGGAGGGTATTATGGCGAAAAAAGCGCTGGTGCTGCTGGCCGGCGGGTTTGAGGAAGTGGAGGCGGTAACGCCGCTTGATTATCTGCGCCGCGCGGGGGTGGAAGTTACCTCCGCCGCCATTGGGGGAAACCTGGCTGTCAGGGGCGCGCGGGGTATTACCATAAACGCCGATGTGACGCTTGCGGAGCTGGCAGGACAGGGAAAGGCCGCCGCCGCTTCCTGGGACGCGGTGATCCTTCCCGGCGGTATGGGCGGCGCTTCGAACCTGGCCGCTTCCAAAGCGACCGCCGCGCTGCTCAGGGAAATGGCCGCCGCCGGCAAATGGATATGCGCCATCTGCGCTTCCCCGGCGGTAGCGCTCGCCCCGCTGGGTCTCCTGTCGGGTAAAAAGTTTACCTGTTATCCCGGCATGGAAGAAAAGGCGCGGGACGGGAAATGGTCCGCCGACAAGGTAGTGATAGACGGCAATATTATCACCAGCCGGGGGGCCGGGACCGCCGGCGCTTTCGCGGTGGCCATAATAGGCTGCCTGCTCGGCGAGGCGGCGGGGAAAAAAGTAGCCGATTCGGTGCTGCTGTAGGAGCGCGTTTTTACCGGCGCGGACGCGCGGCAAGCTGTTTGGTGAAAGCCCTGAGTTTGTCCGCCTTTATGCCGGCGGCGGGCGCATCCAGTATTTCGCGGGCGACTTTGTTTCCCAGCGCGGCGCACTCGCCCAGAGACTTGCCCCTAATCCAGGCGGAAAGAAAAGCGGCGCAGAACGCGTCCCCCGCGCCCACGGTATTGCGGGGGATGATAGCGAATGTTTCTTCGCGGTATACGCCGCCGCCGGCTACCACCACCGCGCCCCGGCTTCCGAGCTTGATAACGAAAACCGGAAAAATTTCCCCGTCGGTGACCAGTTTCAGCAGGGGGCAGATATACCGCAGGATTATCCTTTCTTTTTCCTGCTCGCTGTGCGCCTCTTCCACCTGCTCGCTTTTTCTAATCGTATTATAAAATACAATGCTTTCATCGGCGTTCATAAAAATGATCAGCGGGTAATTGCGGCTGTAGTGCAGTATCTCCTCGGTTTTTTCACGGATTTGAAAAAGCGAAGCCGCGTCCAGGGCGGCGGGGATTCCGTGCCGGTCCGACAACTGTAAAATCCGCTGTACGAGGGGCCGGCGATCGAGGATGTAGCCGTCAATTACCACTATTTCCGCGGCGGCGATTGCCTCTTCCCGCACGTCGGCGCCTGAAAATTCCAGCGCCGCGCCGGGAGCGGCCGCGATGCGGGTTTTCCCGCCCTCAGAAAGTATCAGGCAGACGCCGGTTTTTGCCGTTCCCCTGGTAAGGAAAAGGGAGACCCCGGCGTCAACAAGGTCCTTTTCAAAAACAGCGGCTAACCCGTCTTGTCCCACGCAGCCGGAAAAAGCCGCGTCCATATCCAGCAGCGCGGCGATTTTCGCCACATTGGCCGCGCCTCCCCCGGAACCAAAAACCGGCGAGGCATTGCGGCTTTCTTCCAGAATCGATTCCGCCTGATCACGGCTTATGTGCTGTACCGGTTCCCCTATCCCCTGCCGGTCCATAAACGCGGCGTCAACCTTGACAAACACATCCACAATCGCGTTACCGACGCAGAGTAAATCAACTTTTTCCATAAAGGTCCGTGGTAAAAACCTCAGCGGGGAGCGGCGATAATGCCTGCCAGCTCAGGATGCTTTGCCAGCTCGCTCTTTAGTCCCTCGGCGCGGCCTTTGTTCACATAATCTCTGCTCTGGAAAGAATAGGTAAACTTTGTGTGCACGTCGTAAGTCCCTTTCATCAGGGCGTAAGCGTCCTCGGTCATCACCAGTTCCTCATCGGTGGGGATGACGTAAACCGGTATCTTTGACTCCGGCTTGCTGATGATCGTCTCCGTATTTCTGGTATGCGAGATCTCGTTCTTCGCCGGATCGTAGACAACGCCGATGTCTTCAAGCCCGTCCAGGATTTTGTTCCTGATGAACCAGGCAAATTCGCCGACTCCCGCGGTAAAGACCAGCGCGTCAACCCTGCCCAGTGTGGCCTGATAGCCGCCGATATATTTCTTTACCCGCTGGGCCTCAATACGCTGGGCGAGCAGGGCCTGCCTGTCCCCCTTGAGCGCCGCGGCCTGAATATCCCGGCGGTCGGTATACTGGCCGGTAAGGCCGAGCAGCCCCGCCTTTTTGTTCAGGGCGCTCTCGATTTCCGCCGCGCTCATGCCGGTTTTGCGCATAACATAGAAGGGGAGGGCGGGATCGAGGTCGCCCGAACGGGTGCCCATCACCAGGCCCTCAAGGGGGGTAATGCCCATTGAAGTGTCAAAAGAGCAGCCGTCCTTCACGGCGTTTACCGACGCGCCGTTTCCCAGATGGCAGATAATCAAATTGGTCTTGAAAGGGTCTTTGCCGAGCAGTACCGCCGCCCGTTTGGCGGTATACAAAAAACTCGTCCCGTGGAAGCCGTAGCGCCGCACCTGGTACTTTTCATACCATTCGTTGGGTACCGCGTACAGGAAAGACTCAGGCGGCATGGTCTGGTGCCAGGCCGTATCCATGACGGCGCAGTGGGGCGCATTGGGCAGGACCTTTTTCGCGGCCTCAATCCCCATAATGTTGGCCGGATTGTGCAGGGGACTCATATCCTGCATCTCGCCGAAAGCCTTCATCGCCGCGTCATCGACAATCACCGATTTGGTGAACTTGTTCCCGCCGTGCACCACGCGGTGGCCCACCGCGGCGATCACCGACAGGTCGCTGATCACCCCCTGCTCCCTGCTGGTGAGGAGGTTGATGATCCATTGCACCGCGTCGGTGTGTGTGGGACAATCCTGCCGGGCCGAATATTCTTCCTTGCCCTTCACCTTATGGGTAATAAAGGAACCCGGCATAGTCACTTTTTCCACAATGCCCACCGCCAGCATGTCTTTGGCGTCCCAGTCGTAAACCTGATATTTAGCCGATGAGGAACCGCAATTTAACGTTAAAATAACCATTTTTCTCCGCCTTCGTTGAGTTTTCTTACATTAATATCGGAATTATTTTGCGGGATTTGAGTATTTGTACCATTGAGCCGCCGCGAAAATACCGCCATACTGTACATACACCCTAAGGAGGGTCAAATGGCGGAAAACGAATACCGCAGGCCGAGCTGGGACGAATATTTCATGGAAGTTTGTGACGCGATAGCCAAGCGGGCCACCTGCGACCGGGGACGCTCAGGCTGCGTCATAGCCAAGGACAACCATCTGCTGGTAACCGGCTACGTGGGCGCGCCGGCGGGCCTGCCCCACTGCGACGAGGCGGGACACCAGTTCAAAAAGATGCTGCACGAAGACGGCAGCGTCACCACCCACTGCGTCAGGACCGTCCACGCCGAGCAGAACGCGATCTGCCAGGCCGCCAAGCGGGGCATTTCCATCGACGGCGCCACTCTGTACTGCCGCATGACTCCCTGCCGCACCTGCGCCATGTTGATCATCAACTGCGGCATTGTGCGGGTGGTCTGCCAGCGCCGCTACCACGACGCCGGGGATTCCGAGGACATGTTCGCCAAAACGGGGATCAAACTGGAATATGTGCATGACGAGGTGCAGCGGTATGAGGGCGCTCCACCTGCGTGAAGCGCCGTAACAGCGCCGAAGGCGAGTCCCCGCGCTCTTGAGCAATTCCGAAAGCTGCCGCATAATAAGGCATGAACGCTCAAACAGCGGTCCTGGGAGCCGGCGCCTGGGGAACGGCCGTGGCCAAGGTAATCGCCGAAAAAGGGAAAGAGCTTGTCATCTGGTGCCGCGAGGAAGAAACCGCGGAAGACATCAACAAGCGCCGTCAAAATCCGCGGTTTTTGCCCGGCGTGACTTTGCCCGAAACATTAACGGCAACCACGGACATTGAGGAAGCCGCTTTGGGCAGGGAATTTCTTATCCTGGCGGTTCCCTCTTTATACCTGCTCGAAACGGTCAAAAAGATTCTGTTGGTCCCCTCAATCAGGGAGGGGGAAACCGCCATAGCGGTTATCACCAAGGGTTTTCTCTCCACGCCCAAAGGTCCCCGCCTGCTCCTTGAAACGCTGGAGGATTACCTGCCCGGCTTTTACCGCCAGTCGCTGGTGTACATCGCCGGTCCCAGTCACGCGGAGGAAGTTTCCCGGGGCAAAATCACCGGCCTTATCGCCGCCAGCGAAAGCCCCAAAAATTCCATCCGCTTTCGGGAACTGCTGAAAAGCGGCAGCCTGTTTGTGTTTTCGTCTTTTGACGTGCGGGGAGTGCAGGTGGCGGCGGCGGCGAAAAATGTCATCGCCATCGCTTTCGGCATACTGGACGCCATTAAAACAATGGGCGGCCAGACGGAAGAGGCCAACTCGTTTGGCGATGGGACCGAATCCCTCCTGCTCGCGGCGGGCCTCAACGAAATTCAGACGCTGGGCATGGCAATGGGGGCCACTCACAGCGAAACCTTTACTTCCATATCGGGAATTGGGGATCTGGACGTTACCTGCCGTTCCGTGTTCGGGCGGAACCGCCGCTTCGGCAAAGAAATAATCGAGAAAAACATACTGAAACCGTTTAAGGATTTGGACGATCTGCTCAGGCGGATACACGAGATAGGCTACCTTCCCGAAGGAGTGGCCGCCGCGAAGCATGTCAGGGTACTGGTGGATAAATACCGGCTTAAGATGCCGGTTTCCGCGGGCCTTTACCAGATACTTAACCGGGAAATTGAGCCGCTTGATTTTCTGCGGAATTTCCTCAACAGCTTGGGATGAATCAGGAGTAAGCAATGTTCGACAAATTAACTCAAAAGGTCAGCGACGCCCTGCGCTTTGTGGCGGGTAAATCTTCCATCAGCGAAAAAAATATCGAAGACGCGGTTGACGCGATCAAGATGGCCCTGCTGGAAGCGGACGTTAACCTGCGGGTAGTGCGCCGTTTTGTCAATTCCACGATTGAGGAAGCCAGGGGCGAAAAAGTACTCCGCGCGGTGGAGCCGGGGCAGCAGTTTGTCAAAATCGTTCACGATAAAATGGTTTCGTATTTGGGCGGCGGCGGGCCGGAGGCGGCCGCCGCCCAGGCCCTTAAGCTGCGGGGGCCGGACGTCATTTCCACAGTGCTCATGCTGGGTCTGCAGGGGTCGGGCAAAACCACCAGTTCCGCCAAGCTGGCGCTACGCCTTAAAAAGGAAGGCCGCAAGCCCCTGCTGGTGGCCTGCGACCTCGTGCGCCCCGCCGCAATGGAACAGCTTGCGGTCCTGGGCAGACAAATCGGCGTGCCGGTCCACAAGGAAGACGGCGCCCAGGACAGCGTCAAGGTGTACCGCAGCGCGCTTGCCTGGGCCGGGCAAAACCTCATCAACACCCTGATCATCGACACTACCGGCCGCCTGCAAATCGACGAGCCGATGATGGCGGAGCTTTCCCGCCTCAGGGACGCCGCAAAGCCCGACGAAACGCTCCTCGTGGCGGACGCCATGACCGGACAATCCGCTGTGGACATCGCCAAAACCTTTGACGAAAAAATCGGCCTGACCGGGGTCATCCTCACCAAGTTCGATTCCGACACCAGGGGCGGCGCGGCGCTCTCCCTTAAGACCATCACCGGCAAGCCCCTCAAGTTTGTGGGCACGGGCGAAAAGAACGAAGATTTCGAGCCTTTCCATCCTGACCGGATCGCCGGCCGAATCCTCGGCATGGGGGATGTGGTGAGCCTCGTGGAAAAAGCCCAGGAAGTCATCGACGAGAAAGAGGCCCTGGAACTACAGGCAAAACTGGAGAAAGAAAATTTCACGCTGGAGGATTGGCTTAACCAGCTCAGGGCGATACAGAAAATGGGTTCCCTGCAATCCATGCTGGACATGATTCCCGGCATGCAGGGCAGGATAAGCCAGGACGATATCGACCAGGCGGACTTTAAGCTGCAGGAAGCGATTCTCTCGTCCATGACCCGCAAGGAACGGGCCAATCACCTCATCATCGGCCCATCCCGCAGGAGCCGCATAGCCCATGGATCGGGCACGTCGGTGGCGGAGGTGGCGCGCCTGATCAAAAAGTTCGAAAAGATGCGCGGCCAGATGAAGAAGATGGTGAAGATGGGAAAAAATCCCGCCAGGAACCCGCAGGGAGCGGCCATGTGGATGCGCTAATGCTCCTGTTTGGGGATTAACGCGCGAAGCGCGGCAAACCGCCGGGGCTAAATCTCCGGCGCGTTTTCCAGCAGGTAGTTCTCCGCTTCCACGTTCCACAGGCCCTGGTGACGGCCGCAGATCTCCGCGAGTTTCGCGAACAACGGATCATCCGCGCCTTTTGCGGCAAAGTCGTCAATGGCGGTAAGATCGAGTTTCTTGTGGGTATAGATGAGTTTCTTGCCGCCGGGGATTTTGTCAAGTTCGATGGTTGTTTTGACCGCCGCGTCAAGGCCGCCTATGTGGGTTATCATGAACACGGGGTTGAGAGCGCCCGCCGACATCATGGCAATGGATTCTTTCATATCGCCGGTGTTTCCCCCCGATGTACCCACCAGGTGATGCGACTCATAATGCACATTGTAAAAATTGAAGCTCGCGGAAAAAGCCGTGTCTGTGGGGCCCGCGAAAAAGTTAAGACAGCCGTCTCGGCCCAGGAGGCGGTCGCCCATTTCCAGCACCGGTTTGACCGGGGCAAACACAAATACATCATCGTAGAGTTTGCCGCTGTTCATGAATCGCAAATGCGCCACCGGATCGCTTATATCTTTGGTGTTGATATAGGTAAGCTCCACACCGTTCTTTTTCGCCTCTTCCACCGGAAGGAACTGGGCGGCGCGGGCCAGGCGCTGGTCGTCAATGTCGGTGACCACCAGGCGCGAAGGCTTACGGGGATTATGGATCGCGTAATCAATGGCCCCAAGGCCCATGGGACCGACGCCGGCCAGAAGCGCCAGAGAGCCTCCTTCGGCAATCCCCATGGAATGAACGTAAGAGCCGCCCCTGGTGTGGTATTGGGCGTGAAAAGCCCCCGCCACGCAGGAAACCGGCTCCGCCAGGGAACCCATGAAAAAATTATCCGCCTGGTAATTGAGCAGGCAGTTCATCTCCATCACTTCTTTGGGGATGATGATGTACGTGGCGTCGCCGCCGATAAACTCGTATGAATAACCGGGAGACCAGAGCGTAGCGGCGCCGTTGGCGTCCGGATAGTTCAGCGCCGGCTGGATGGCGAATTTTTCCCCCGCCCTGAACTGGCCGGCCCATTTGCCGCCCACTTTTTCAATAGTACCGCAAAACTCATGGCCGATGATGGGCTGTGTTTTGCCAAGGTCGTGGCGGACCCGCTTGTGTTTCGCCCCCTGTAAAGCGAGCTTGTGGCTGGACATACAAATAGAGTCGGAAACCACTTTCGCCAGTATTTCATCGTCCCGAATTTCGGGAAGCTCAAACTCATCAAGCCTGAGGTCATTGACGCCATATAACCGAATCGCTTTTGTTTTCATATACCGCTCCTGAAGAGAGCTTATCACTTTCTACCGGGAAAAGGAAGCCCCTTTCAACGGCAATTCGTACCGGGGCTTAGGCGCATCGCAATCTTCGTTTTGTCCGTGTCCGTTCGCGCTGTCCGTGGTTTTTTCCTCTTTAATTTGTTTCTATACGCTGATCCTGCCCTTGCGTTACCTTGACAACAGACCATAGCCGTCTTATGGTTATTCATGTGAATATGCCCGTGTTACTAAACGAAAGCGCCTTTTGTCCCGTTACTCTCCCGCTTACCGGTCATCTGGTAACGGCTCCCCCAGCGCGGCGCTCCAGACGGTAAACGACCTGGCCCTGACCTACAACGTGCCCGCGCCCTACGGCAGCGAGACCCCGGCGCGCTCCTTCGCCGGGCCGCAGTATGAAGGGCGGGTGGGCTGGTCCGTCTCAGGCGGCGCGGCGGGGGCGGAGCGGGCGGAAGGGAACGGAGCAGGGAATCAATCACCCATTCTGTATAGACGACTTCCATCTCAATTTAGTACAATATACTAATGGTAAAAAACGAACAGACCCTGCTGTTTTGGATCAAAATCGCCAATTCCGAGAAATTAAGCATCGTCAGAAACGCCCTGACCCTGACCATGCCGGTGGTTATCGCCGGCGCGGCGGCGGTGCTGCTCAACAATTTTCCCCTCAAGTTTTATCAAAATTTCATGGAGGGAGTTTTCGGGGCGGGCTGGCGCGGGTTCGGCGGCTATATCTGGGACGGGACTTTGGCGGTTCTCTCCCCGGTGATGACTTTTTCCATCGGGTACAGTATCGCGGAACGGTACAACCTGAAAAATCCCCTGGCTGCGGTGCATCCGGTTATCGCCGGGCTTCTGTCTTTTTCCTCCCTTCTTGCGATAGTGGAGCCGTCGACAAATGATTTCGCCATTCCCTACAACTGGATGAGCGTCAACGGCATATTTCTCGCCATCATAACCAGCTTTGTTTCGGCGGATCTTTTTCTGGTTTTTTACCGGATAAAAAAACTGCACATACGTTTTTATTCCGAAGACGCCGGGACAGCCATGTCCCATGTGCTTGCCGCCATGATACCCGCGCTTCTTACGCTGGGTGTATTCGCGTTTTTCAAGGTTTTTATGGCTTCAATCGGGGTGCGGGATATTCACGCCCTTATTTATAATTATATTTCCCTTCCCTTCAAGGGACTGGGAAACAACCTGGGGACGGCGCTCCTGTATACGGTTACGCGGCAGGCGCTTTGGTTTTTCGGCATACACGGGGCCAACGCCCTGGAGCCGGTGATGGCCGAGATATACCTTCCCGCTGAAATAGTCAATGAAATGGCTATAGCCAAAGGCGCGCCGACGGCTTTTATTTTTACCAAAACATTTTTTGATACCTATGTATCCATGGGCGGCGCGGGGAATACCCTGTCCCTCCTGGCGGCGCTTTTAATCGGCCGGAAAAAAAGCGGGATGAAGCGGATAGCGGCGATTTCACTGGTACCCGCGATCTTTAATATCAACGAGATTCTTCTTTTCGGTATTCCCGTTGTGCTGAATCCCATTTACCTTGTCCCCTTCGTTATGGTTCCGGTGGTCCTGACGGTAATTTCCTGGGCGGCCGCGTCATTGGGCCTGTTTCCGGCTTATGCCGCGGAAGTCGCCTGGACTACCCCGGCGATAATTTCAGGTTATGTCGCGGCAGGCTCTGTCGCGGGAAGCGTCATGCAGGTGGTCAATTTATTTGCCGGCTTTTTAATGTACCTGCCCTTTATCCGCATGGCCGAAAAAGTGCGGCGCTACCGTTTTGATATGAACTACGCCGAACTGCTGCGCGCGGGCGGCAGCGCTAAAGGCGACGCCTATACCATCCTCGCCGGTCAGCCCGGCGAAACCGGCGCCCTTTCGCGGGTACTGGCAAATGATCTGTTGGCGTCGATAAAAAAGAACGAACGCCTCGTGCTGCAAAATACGCCGGGTATTACCTTTATGCTCGATCTGAATATGCGTTTTGTGCTGGGAAGCGAAAAAACCGCCGCCTTTTTGGGCTTCAGGGATATACGCGAAATGGCGGGCCTTTCCTTTGCCTCCCTCTTTGAAAAAACCATGAATGATGAGTGGATCTCAGGCGCGGAGAAACGTTGTTTTCATGTTATTGAAACAAACCAAAACGAAAGTTATGAGGAACAGGTGCGGCTCTTGTCAGGCGGAACAACGGTTTTTCAGATCGGCATAACCCCGGCGCAGGAAGATGACGGTGTCTGCCGGGGCGTGGTGATAGTGATGAACGATGTTTCCGAATTGTATAGCGCGCGGGAAGAAGCGGAGCGGGCCAGCAGCGCAAAAGGGGCATTCCTCGCGAACATGAGTCACGAGATGCGCACCCCCATGAACGCCATTATAGGTATGACCAATATCGCGAAAACTTCCGGCGACATTGAAAAAAAAGATTATTGCCTGAAAAGAATCGAAGACGCCTCATCGCATCTTTTGAGGGTGATCAACGACATTCTTGATATGTCCAAAATTGAGGCAAACAAACTTGAACTTTCCCCGGTACAATTCAATTTTGAAAAGATGGTACAAAAAGCCGGGAACGTCATTGCTTTCCACACTGAGGAAAAGAAGCAGGTCTTTAGCGTTAATATTGATAAAAATATTCCGCCCGCCCTTTTGGGTGACGACCAGCGCCTGGCCCAGGTTATCACCAACCTCCTTTCCAACGCGGTTAAGTTCACCCCGGAAAACGGCGTCATTAATCTCAACGCCCGTTTAATTACGGAAAGCGAAGGCCTGTGTACCATTCAGGTTGAAGTTGTTGACAGCGGCATCGGTATCAGCAAAGAGCAATTGCCCCGCCTGTTTAACACCTTTGAACAGGCCGACAGCGGCACGTCCCGCAAATTCGGCGGCACCGGCCTGGGCCTTGCCATTTCCAAAAGCATTGTTGAAATGATGGGCGGGCGGATATGGATTGAATCGGAAGAAGGAAAAGGCTCGACGTTTGCCTTTACGGTACAAATACGCGCCGTTGCGGACGAATCGCCCGCGGCGGGATTATACCAGGAAGACGTGGAAGCGTCATTGCAGGCGGATGCGCTCAGTTTTAAGGGCCGTTGTATTTTATTGGCCGAAGATGTGGACATCAACCGGGAAATCATGCTGACCCTGCTGGAACCAACCGGCCTTAAAATGGACAGCGCGGAAAACGGCGCCGAAGCCCTGCGTATGTTCAGCGAATCCCCCGGCAAATACGATCTTGTTTTTATGGACGTGCAGATGCCCGAAATGGACGGCTACGAGGCTACCCGAAAAATACGGGAGCTTGAAAAAGCCAATCCGGGCCTTCCAAAAGAAATCCCCATTATCGCGATGACCGCCAATGTGTTTCGGGAAGATATAGAAAAATGCCTTGCCTGCGGCATGAACGGACACGTGGGCAAGCCTCTGAATTTTGACGAAGTGTTAAGGACGCTGCAAAACTATCTGCCGAAAACGGCGGGGTAGATGCCGCCGTGATACGTTCATCCCGGTAAATTACAACTTCTCCATTCTGATCCCCGAGGACTTTAACAGCGTTTTTATGTTTTTTGCATCTCTTTTTTCCGCGGCCAAAAGCACGATTTTACCGCAGGTGTGGGCGTCATCCAGTGCGTTGTGGGCATTATAATTTATGCCGAAAGTTTCCCCCAGGCGGGTGAGGGCATGGGATTCCAGTTCCGGCCAGGTGCGGCGGGCCAGGAAGAGCGTGTCAAAAAAACGCAGACGGGGTATCTTCAGCCCATACCACTGGAGTACCGCCCGCAGGATACCCATATCAAAAGAGGCGTTATGGGCCGCCAGCGGCATGTCCCCGATAAAGGGCAGTATTTGACTTTCCCAAATAGCGGAAAAAACCGGCGCGTCCTTTACGTCATCTACCGTAAGGCCGTGGATCCTGGTAAAGTCGGGGCGGATATAAAGAACGGGCGGACGAATCAAAGAGTAATACGTGCCGCCGGCAATCCCGTTTTCAAACCGGACCAGCCCCACCGAGCAGGCGCTTTCCCGCGAATATTTGGCGGTTTCAAAATCTATGGTAACAAAATTCATGTTTGCCTCACTTGACGGTTCCTGAAACTTCCCGGCAGGGCAGGTTTTGGCAGGATTATACCGGCTTTCATACCGGTAAGTATAGCATAGCGGTTGCGGTCTGTCATAAAGTGACGAATCAGTGAAAAAAACGCAAAAAAACGCTTCCCTGCGGGATATTTTTATGGTATTCTATCGTTATGAAAGAAGAAATCAAGGCAAGAGAAACGCAGCTGCTTGCAATGATTCGGATATTCTGCGCCCAAAAGCTGGATGACGATTACGAGCGTCTTTGTGAAAAAGTGATTAAAAAACTGGGGCGGAAAAGGAATGTGCCCTTTGCGTTGGGCCGGCTTTCAATCTGGGCCGCTGCGGTGGTATACGCGGTTGGTTCAAATAACTTTTTGTTTGATAAAACATTTGAGCCTTATGTCTCGCCGGATGATATAAGCGCTTTTTTTGGAACCAAAAAATCATCTGTTGCGAACAAGGCAAGACTGATACGGGATTTGCTTAAGATGAACCCTCTAAGCGGGGAATTTTCCACCCGGCGCATGCTGGATAATAATCCGTTAACCGCTTGCGTCTTGGTAGATGGAATACTTATACCTATATTTATGCTTCCCGTGGAAATACAAGAGCTGGTTAAAAAGGCCAGGGCCGAAGGGAAAGACATAACATTCACGACGGAATAAAAATACGCTATGACGGGAGCAGTGGTTATCCAATAATAACTGCTACACATGAAAGACATGATAAAATTCAGTTACAGGAAAAACATCAATCATTAGAGGTAACAGGGGAAAGAATGACATGAGCGGAAAGAGGCTGTTCTCCTAAAACATTATATTGTCAGTCAGCTTTCCTCTTCAGCGGACGAATCTCCCCACTCGGTCAGCTTGCGGTGCAGTGTCTTCCGCCCTATGCCCAGGGTATCGGCGGCTTTAGCCTTTCTGCCCTTGTGGAACGAAATGGTGTCC
>JAISYA010000170.1 GCA_031270205.1 Treponema sp. | reverse complement strand
GCGCCAGCGCCACGGCAAGCACTCCCAGTTTTACAAACGTTTTCTTCATGTTCATACTCCTTCCTTTCCGGAACGCCCGCGTTTTTTGCCACCGCAAATCAAACGCCGTTGTCCCTTCGTTATATACCAAGGGGAGCGATCCCGCGCCCTGACAGGGCGCG
The DNA here is from genome assembly GCA_031270205.1 of Treponema sp. Classification (GTDB taxonomy): domain Bacteria; phylum Spirochaetota; class Spirochaetia; order Treponematales; family Breznakiellaceae; genus WQXQ01. Next base: position 12,244 of record JAISYA010000170.1, on the reverse strand, counting down.
GCCTTGACAGACCGCAGGACCTTACCCGCTGCCGGGTTCCCCTTTGTACCCAATGCGCCGCCGCAACGCGGCGGTTTTCGGCAATCGCCCTTGGGGTGATTACCGCTACAAAGAATATAGATTGTTTTTTTTTTTTGTCAACAATAATGTTATAGAAAACATAAAAAATCGCGGCTCCCATAAGGGCGGTTCGCTCACTCTTCGCCGGGGCGCATGCGGGGAGTACTTTATTCTTTTACGAAGGGAAATTCGAAAAACCGGCGAAAAGCAAGCGGGAAAGCGGGGAAAAAGGGGGGAAATCCGGTTTTGTATTCGCAAAATCCGGCGGGAACGGGTTTAAGATACGCGAATCAGGGCGGGGACACGGCGGAAAGGGGAATTGCGGCGGGAAAAAAAACATGAAAAAAGCGGGAAATGTTGTTCGTTCTTTGAACAACTTGCGGAATTGGGGAGCGGACCGGTAGTACAAGCGGTTTGTCAAAGGGCCGGTTCCGTTACCGTTACCTGCCGCACCCGGCCGGCGGAAAGGCCCCAGCGGCGGTTCACCCAGGCGGAAAAGGCCGCGGCTTCCGCGGCGAAGACTTCGGCAAGGACGGGGCGGAGGCCGGTAACGGGGTCTTTTTCGGGGAGGGCCGCCCTGCGCCGGGGAGAGGTTTCAAGGCGGGAGGGGAGGATTTCGCCGAAGTAGCGGCTTGCCCGGGAAGGGGGCTGCTGCAAAATGTGCGCCATGAATTCGTTTACCACAAGATACTCGTCCTCAATGTCGTAATGCTGGTAATCAAAATACGCAGTGATGAACCGTTTTGCCGGCGGACTCAGATTCTCCCAGCGGTTACGGCTGAAGGCGCGGAACTCCGCGTCAATAAAAAACAGGCCGTGGAAGGACTCGTGAACGATGAACGTGGAGCGGAGATACGCCGGTGATTCCCGCGATATGGAGATGATCCCGCCCTCCCCGCCTGATATGCCCCCGCCGGAACGGATGATCCCGTTATCAAGGAGTATCCGCTCAAGCTCCCGTTCTTCGGGCAGCAGGGGAAAGTTTGAGGCGCGGGCGGCTTCAAAAAAGCGGGCAAGGTCTTCGGAGCGGTAGTCATGGGCGTTCCAGCCGTGCAGATCGGCGATTTCCCAGTCGGGGGCAAGCCGGCCGCGAAAGCCCGCTTTTTCGGTAAAAAAAGCGAGGCGTTTAAACAGGCGGTCCTGTACGGCGTAATCGGCCGTGTCGAAAATCAAAAGCGAAGGGAACTGTTCCCAGCGGAACAGCTCGTAACGGCTGTCGCGCCATTGTTCTTCAGGCCAGGCGAGGATGAGACCGGGGTCCGCCGTAATCGGCGCGGGAAAGGGCTGTGGCGCGATATACCGCAGATGAAACGCCTTGACGCGGTCTCCCGAAATAATTACCGGCCCGGCCCCGGGCCGGAAGTCCGCGGGAATGCGCAGCTCCGCCGCGTAGGGAGAAGCCTCAAAGCGCAGGTTCCCCGCGACAGCGGCGGCTTCCCGCCCCGGTAACAGTTCGACCGACAGTTCCGGCAGCGGGCCGGGGCTTCCCGGTACGGCAAAGACGCCGGGCGGATCAATCACGTAACTCTGCGGGGTCTCTTGCGCGCCGGACCGCCGGTACACAAAGGGACTGGTAAAACAGTGTACGGCGCCGTTTTCATCCGCCTGATAATAACCGAACCAGCGTTTTTTTATTTCCAGTGAACGGATCTGAAAACGGGGAAGGGCCTTTCCCCCCGGCGGATTTTTTTTCGCGCCGGAGTCTGCGGCCGAAAGGTATATATTGAAACTTCCTGAAAAAGAATCGCCTGCCGGCACTGCGTAATGAATGACTCCGGCGGCGCCCGCGGCCCCGCCGCTGTCTATTCCGAGAAACGACAAATCCATCGGCAGGGCCCAGGAATCGCCCTCCGTTTCCAGCACAAGCTGGTACTGTTCCGCTGTTTCCGTTGAAGGCGGAACGGAAAAATCATATTCGATTTCAAGGGATGAAAGGGACGGAATAAACAGAGATGTATCAAAACGGTATTCGAGTTTTTCCGGTTTGGCAAAATCAATAATCCCCCCGGCGGCGTTCCGGCTTAAAGCGGCAAGGGCGGCGCTGGTCCCCCGGACGGGAAACTGTACCGGATCTGTCCCGCCGCAGGATACAAAAACCGAAAAAAGAAAGAGAAACCGCGTCAGCGGAAATGAAAAACGCCTGCGCCGGGAAAACATGAGACCTGTTTTACAGCGCGATAACGCCCCTGGCGATTAGTTTTGCCAGGGCAAACCTGCGTTCCATAGTCATATCCGGATCGGTACTAAGGAAGTTTTCAAATTCCGCCGGAAAAGATTCGGGCAGTACCGGCAATTCCCGTATCTGTTTGTAATAGGCCCGGTGCGAAGGCTCGAAACGCCGGTTGATACAGAACAGGGTGAGGCAGGCCGTCTTGATAAAACCGGCCGAGGAGATAAGGTAGTGAAACTCGTCTTCCTGGAAACTCGCCGCCCCCAGGTCAGAAAGAAAATGTTCCATTTTTGACTGGGCCGCGCCGCGCATTGCCATCCAGAACTGATCCCCGGGATTTTCAAGACGCCTGCGGATTCCGTCAATCCAGTTGTTACGCGAAAAAACAATTTCTCCGTTAACGAGCCGGTAAAAACCGTAGGTTCCTGAATCTTTAAGCAGCCACAGGAATTCCTGTTTGGTATCGGTGATGGAAACCAGTTCCTCTGTTTTTTCGGTGAATTTATATTCCAGGCGCACGGGAATATCGCCGATGAGAAAACGATCCTTCTGGTTGTGGTCCGAACTTTCAAAGGCCGCCACATCGCCGCCATAGAGCCTGCAGCGCTCTTCCGCGCCGGGAATGGGGGCTGAACAAAACACGTCCAGGATCAAGGCAAAATAGGGATCAAGCGTATCCGGCAGGGCCGCCTCGTTCACCGTTATACATTCAACGCTGGGCCATTTGGAAAGGGTTTTCGTGAAACGCTCCACCAGCATTTTGGTCTTATATTTCATATCGATTCCTTATTATACTGCCATATAATAACATGGAACGGCAATTTTGAAAATCCATCGGGAAGGCCCGGCGATCAGGCTCCTCATCCTCATACCGCACCGGGACGCGCGGCTGCCCCTGCGTTCCTACAGCGCCTCTTTATTCGCCTCCGGTTTCTGCGGCGCGTGGTCCTTTCCCTGGGCCGCGCCCCTGGCGATTCTTTCCCGCCCCTTTAGCGCCGGGGAATTGAAACACTGCGCCGGCGCCCTGCGGGAGCAAAGCCTCTCCGCGGGCAGGGACGGAAAAATCAAAATCGGCCCCGCCTCCCGCGCCGCCTTTCCCGAAAATGTCCTTGGAAACGCCGCGGTATTCGGCCCGTCGCTGGACATCTCGCTGCCGGACGGGGCCTTTACGCCTGGGGCCGCCGCAAAAATCACATACCGTTTCTCGCCGCTGGTACTGGGGGCTGCCCTGACGCGCGCTTCCGAAAAGACCGCTCCTGAAGCGCCGGCCATCTCCTTCAGGGCGGCGGCGCTGGCAAACATGGTCTACCGGCCCCTTGCGGCGGGCGGCGCTTCACCCTCCCCTGAAGGCGGCTATTCGTTTGAATGGCGAATCGGGGAATCCCGCTGGCTTCCCCCGGTCAGGAAAAGAGGCTGAGTCATGGAAAACTGGTTTCGCGTAACAGACGGCGTGATTCACGTCAGTATCAAGGCCGTACCGGGCGCGTCAAAAACCGAATGCGCCGGAATTAAAGACAAGCGCCTGAAAATACGCATAGCCTCCGCGCCCGAAGACGGCAGGGCCAACGCCGAACTGGTCAGCTGGTTTGCCAAAGCTCTGGGCTGCGCCAAACGGGATATACGGCTTGTCGGCGGTGAAAAGTCCCGCCTGAAAATCCTCGCCATACAGCCGGAGTACGGGGAACAGTTGATGAAAATGGCGGAAGGGGAACGCCCGTGGCGGGCCCGGCCGAAGGGCCGGCAATAGCGGGCGCTTTTACCAAAGTGTACAAAACGCGAACGGCTTAATACTGAACGAAGAAGCGTAACAGGCATCATTCGGCTGTATTGTTACTGAACACGAGGGGAGCCGGAACGCAAACGGACTCCCCTTTAATTTACTTACAGCTTAAACAGCAGTTCTTCGTAGCCGGGTAAGGGCCAGGCTTCCTTGGCGACCAGTTTTTCCAGAGTGTCCACCTTAAGACGAACCGTGTCCATGGCGGGACGGACTTTTTCAAAATAGGCCTTGGCCTGGGCGGGAACATCCTCAACCCCCTGGGATTCGGCGAGAACCGTTTCCAGCCTGGCGATGTCGTCATACAGTTCCGCCAGAATGTCGGAGATGCGTTTGGCGCGTTTCGCCTGGGGCACGTTGTTTGCGCCGATGGCCGCAAGGGAAGAGGCGTCGGCGGCCAGGGAGCCGGCGTAGGCGGTGGCCGCGGGGAAAATGTAACGCCTGCCTAGATCAATGGTAACACCGGCCTCTATGTTTATCTGCTTGGAATATTTTTCCAGGTAGATGTGATAGCGGCTTTCCATCTCTTCCTTGGTGAGCACCCTGTGGGTCTCAAACAGGGAAATGGTCTCGCTGCGGATAAGAACCAGAAGCGCGTCCACCGCGTTCTTCACGTTGGGCAGCCCGCGGCGCTCGGCTTCCCTGACCCATTCGTCCGAATAGCCGTTGCCGTTAAAAACCACTTTGCGGTGCCGGCTGTAGGATTCCTTGATGATGGACTGAATGGCCTCGTTTTTGTCGGCGGCATTTTCCAGTTTTTCGGCGAACTCGGAGAGTACCTGGGCCACGGCCACGTTGAGGTAGGTGTTTGGGGTGGCCATTGACTGGGAAGAGCCTACCATGCGGAATTCAAATTTGTTGCCGGTAAAGGCAAAGGGGCTGGTCCGGTTCCGGTCTGAAACGTCCTTGGGCAGATTGGGAAGGCTCGTAACGCCGAGTTTTATCTGCGCCCCGCCTTCGGTCTTGCCGCCGGTTTTGCCTTCGGCGATATTATCGAGTATTTCGGTGAGGGGGCCGCCGAAGAAAATCGACACGATTGCGGGAGGGGCCTCGTTGGCGCCCAGGCGGTGATCGTTGCCCGATGTGGCAACCGCCGAGCGGATCAACAGCGCGTAACGGTCAACAGCTTCCACAACCGCCGCGGCAAAGAGGAGGAAGCGGGCGTTTGATTCGGGGTTCTCCCCCGGATCAAAAAGGTTGATCCCGTCGTCAGTGGCAAGCGACCAGTTGTTGTGCTTGCCCGATCCGTTGACGCCGGCAAAGGGTTTTTCGTGGAGCAGCCCTTCCATGCCGTGGCGGCGGGCCACGCTGCGAATGGTTTCCATCACCATCTGATTGGCGTCTACCGCGGCGCTGCTGTTGGCGTAAACCGGGGCAATCTCAAACTGGTTAGGCGCGACTTCATTGTGCTGGGTTTTGGCGGGAATACCGACTTTCCAGAGTTCGTAGTTCAGCTCACGCATAAAATCCGCGACACGTTCTTTAATGGCGCCGAAGTAATGGTCTTCCATTTCCTGGCCCTTGGCGGGCAGCGCGCCGAAAATCGTGCGCCCCGTAAGAATAAGGTCGGGCCGCTGGTCGTAGAATTTTTTATCAATCAGAAAATATTCCTGCTCGGGACCGACGGTGGTAATCACGCGCTTTGATGTTTCATTTCCCAAAGCCCGCAGCACCCTGACGGCCTGTTTGGAAAGGGCGTCGATGGATTTGAGGAGCGGCACTTTTTTATCCAGGGCCTGACCGTAGTAGCTGATAAAGGCCGTGGGAATGCACAGGGTGGTCCCGGTTTTATCCTGCTTGAGAAAAGCCGGGCTGGTAACGTCCCAGGCGGTGTAGCCGCGGGCCTCAAAGGTCGCCCGCAAACCGCCCGAAGGGAAACTCGAAGCGTCAGGCTCGCCCTTGATCAACTCCTTGCCCGAAAATTCCATTATTACCCCGCCGTCACCGGTGGGAGAAATAAAACTGTCGTGTTTTTCGGCGGTAAGGCCCGTGAGGGGATGGAACCAGTGGGTATAGTGGGAAGCGCCTTTCTCAATGGCCCAGTCCCGCATGGCGGCGGCAACCACTTCGGCCACTTCCAGGGTCAGTTCCTTTTCGCTGTTCTGGACCGCTACAATTTCCCTAAAAATATTCTTGGGCAGCTTTTCCCGCATGACCATGTTGGAAAAACTGTTTGAACCGTATAACTCAGCAACCAGCGTCTTCGTAAAATCAATAACGGAACCGCATTCGCACTCTCCGCGGCAATTCATATAAACCTCCAAAAAATAATATATAGAATACCAGCAAAAACCGTGCCAGGTTTGCACAAAACAGATTTTTTTTAGCTATGCATGCATAAAGGAGTAATTACCGGTTAATCAGGGGTATTTTCGCCTTTTTCAGATCCAAATTCGGAAAACAGTGCATATCATTCTAACAGAATGGGTACAAAAAGGTAATTTTTCACCTTCTATTCATACAATAATGTAGCTTTCTCAAAGCGCAAAAGGTAGTTTGGGGACGGGCCCTTAGATTACAATCACTGGATATTGATATAATAGCGCTCCAGATACGCAATTCTTCTGCGAGCGTCGTTGTATCGGCTGCTCTGGGGATACTCCCGAACCAGACGGCGGTAGCTGCTCAGGGCCGAGAGGATGTCGCGGCTGGGGGTATTGGCCTCGTAAAACTGGCCGTAAAGCCAATAAGCCTCGTCGCTTCCCGAAGGGTAGCACTCCCTGAACTGATCCACGAGTGAAATTGCCGAGTCGACCCTGCCGGCGTCAAACTCTTCTTTGGCTTTTTGCAGAAAAATTTCAGGCGGCGAATTCGCCGGCAATTCGGGAAGCGCGCTTCCGGCAGCGGACGCCCCCTCGGGTGGAACCGCCGCAGGCGGCTGCCCGGGCGGAGCAGCGGCAGCTGCCGCCGAAGCGGCCGCCGTCTGTCCCCCGGTATTTTCCGGGGCGGCCGGAGTCCCGGCCGCAGTTTCAGCGCCGGTTCCCGCCGCAGGCGCTCCGGCGGCGTTCTCAACGGCGGGGACCACTCCGCCGGAAGGCCGCGCGTTTTGCGGGGACGCTGACGCGGTTTCCGTTGTACCCCGCGCCCTTTCCGCTTCCTCAAGAGAATTCGGCCAGCGGGGTTCGGCTATTACCCGGCCACGATCAAGGGGCGGATTAAACCAGCCCGCGCCGGCGGCTTCGGGGGCCTCGCCGATTATCACCTGAACGTGATCATTCAGAATAAAATCCCGAATAAAATCCTGCCGGTAGAATTTCAGCGCATAAGTTCCGGCGGCTTCTGTGCGGAACACAAAACTCTGCCCCTCCGGGTCAAGGCGGCGCGAATCATACACAATACCCCGGCGGGAACCCAGTTCTCCCAAATACACCCAGCCGCTTCCCCGGAAAGGAATTTCCACCAACTGCCCCACTGTGGCGCGGACTGTGCGGGAAAACACAATCTCTTCGGAACGGGGCTGCGGAAGGGGAATAATTTCTGCGGGCGGCTCAAGCCGCGGGGCGGCCGGAACAGGCGGCGGTTCGCGGACAATAGCGGGAGGCCGTTCTTCCTCAGCTGGCCCCAGAAAAGCCGGAGGCTGCGGGCGGGGCGGTTCCGCCGGAGGGGGCGACGCCTGCCGCGCGGGTGGAGTTGACGGCGCAGGAATAACGGGCGCCGGTTCCGCAGCAGGCGGCGAAGACGGCTGCGCTGCCGGAGCGGACGGCGGAGGAATAACGGGCGCTTCGGCAACAGACGGCGCGGACTCCGTATCTTCGGGAACGGATTCGGCAACCGGGGGAATCTCAGGCGGGGGCGGAGGCTGTTCCGTAGCGGCGGATTCCGCGGCCGGCGGGAAATTCGGAACTTCCGGCTCAGGAAGGTCCGCGAATACCAGGGTTTCCCCAGGGGGCGCTTTCGCCAAATCAGCCTCGGCCAAATCAATTTCGGGTTCGGCGAGTTCTTCGATTGCGGTCTCTTCTTCCGGCGGCGGCAATGCAGCCTCCGCTTCGGGTAAATCGGCCTCCCTTTCCCTGCCCTGTCCCTCAACGGCAAGACCGGCTGTGCCGTCCCCAGGCCCGGCTTCTTCGTTTTCCGCCGCTACAGATTCAAGCGGCCGCGGAGAATCCGCCGGCGTCTCATCTCTCCGGGACTTCGCGGTCCCGGCGCAGGAAATTATCAAAAGTGAAAGAAGCGCCGGAGCGAATACATTCTTTTTCACGGAACACGCTCCAGGACTTCGTCAAGCGCCGCTTCAAGACGCTCCCTCCAGCGTTCCTCGCCGTTTTTCAGCGGGTCCTGCCAATAGAGAGCCGCGTCATCAGCGGTCCAACTTGTCCGCCGTTCCCTTCCCGGCAGCACACCGGGAACAAAATCCGGCTCGTCGGGCAGAAACAGTTCTTCGGGCGGAATAACGGCGCGGGCAGGCAAAGCATTTTCAGGCGGGCGGATTTGTCCGTCAGCCGCCGGCCTTTCGCCCGCAGGCAGCGCTCCTGATGAATTTCTCCCGGACAGGCCCGCAAGGACAAACGCCAGCGCCAAAACCGCCAGGCCTCCCCCCGCGCACATAACAACCAGACGCCGTTTTTTTTCAGGAATTTTCGACAGCGTCTTTTGAAGCGCCCCCTGAACGGCTTCACGGATTTTCCCCGCAAAGCCCGTCACGGCGGAAATAAGAGTTTTTAGCTTTGCCGTCAGATGCTGAAAAAAAGGCATGACATACAGATTATAACAGAATTAGCGCCGTGTACGCCACTAGGAGCCTGCTGCGCTTCGCGTATGAGCCTCCGCGGAGGGAAAGCGAAGCCCTACCTGACCGCCTTGGCTACTTCGCAGATGCGCTGGGCCATTCTGTCGAGGGAGACCTGCTCCATTACATGGCCCAGTTCGTGGGCGACCCTGGGCATGCCGTAAACTACCGCGCTGGCTTCGTCCTGGCCGAGGGTCATGCCGCCTTCCTTGTAGATAGTGCCGAGCTGCTGGGCGCCGTCTCGGCCCATGCCGGTCATGATTACGCCCAGGGCGTGGTTGGTGTAGGTCATAGCTACTGAGGCAAAGAGTACGTCGGCTGAAGGCCGGTGCCCCGAAACCTGCGGGGCGTCGGATAAGCGCACCAGCGCGCCGGCCGCTTTTTTCTCAACTTCCATGTGTTTGTTTCCCTGGGCGATGAGGATTCTGCCGGATTGGACGGCGTCGCCGTCCTGGGCTTCTTTTACATCCAGGGGGCAGACCCGGTCAAGGCTCTTGGCGAATTCGCTGGTAAAGCCGGGGGGCATGTGCTGGACTACCACAATGGGAATTTTAAGGTCCGCGTCCAGTTTGGAAAAGACCTGCCGCAGGGCGTCGGGACCGCCGGTGCTTATGCCGATGGCGATAATTTCGGTCTTTCCGGGCTTGCGTATCTGGACGGGCGGCTTTGCCGGAGCGGCTGTAGAATGGGCGCCCAAATGGGCAAAGATATCCGGAACGTGGGTCTGCCCTGTTTTCGGCGGGTACTCCGACGGGGAGAGCACTTTTTTACCCTGGAATCTGCGGTAAGAACTGCCGTAACCAAGCAGCATGCTCACCAGGGAGTCTTTAACCACATGGATGTCTTCGGATTCGGAACCTGAAGGTTTTTGAATAAAGTCGCTGGCCCCCAGAGACAACGCCTCCATGGTAATCTCCGCGCCACGGCGGGCAATGGAGGAAAGGATCACCACGGGGATTCTGATCCCCCGTTTTTGCCGCTCTTTAAGGAATTCAATGCCGTTCATTTCCGGCATTTCCAGGTCAAGAACGATTACGTCGGGATCCACGCGCGGTATCTTTTGCAGAGCAAACAAGCCGTTCATCGCTTTTTCCGCTATCACCAGGCCGGGAGTATCCTCAACCATCCGTCCAATGAGGTTGCGCATCAACGCGGAATCGTCAACAATTAATACAGAAACTTCGTCAGCCACGATAAACTCCCCTTAGGTGAACTTCCGGTACAGAGTTGCCCACTCTGTTTTTAAAAACTCAAATTTGGTATCCATGCCAAAAAGCGATTCTGAATGGCCGATAAACAAAAAGGATTTGGGCGCCATGGCGTCCCAAAAGCGGTTTATGACAGCCTTCTGGGCAGGCTCATCAAAATAAATTATGACATTCCGGCAGAATACTATGTCCAGGCCGCGAAGGCCGGAATCGTTTTTCAGGTTATGATAGTCAAAACGTATTTTTGATTGGATGTCCGGGTGTATTTTGTAGCCGCCTTCCATTTTGTCGAAATATTTGGCGAGATAACTGTCGGGGATGCCGACGATACGGCTTTCCGTATAAAAGCCTTCTTTGGCGGTCATCAGGCATTTCAGGCTGATATCGCTGGCCACTATCTCGTATTTCCAGGGCGGCGGCAGGATCTCGTTCATCAGCATGGCGATAGTGTAGGGCTCTTCTCCCGTGGAACAGCCGGCGCTCCAGATTCTGAGAGTACCGGGGCTGCCTTTTTTGATATTTTTGATCAATTCGGGCACGACAAACTTTTCAAATGCGTCAAAATGAGCCTGATTTCGGAAAAAACGGGTCAAATTGGTGGTTATTAAGTCAAGAAAACCCCTGAGTTCTTCCTTGTCCCTGGAAATTTCAGCAAAATAGATCTTCGGCGAGTTAATGCCCTTTTCCCTCAGCCGCTCCTTGAGCCTGCTTTCCAGGATCGAGCGATTCGTTGCCGTGAAAGTGATATCACTCTCAGCATAAATAAGAGCGCGATACTGCTCAAAATCAGCGTCACTAAGGAACGCGGCGTCTGCCATGCTTAAAATAGTAAAAGAATGAAGGCATTGTGTCAATGGTTCTGGAACATGGTTTTTCAACAATGTGGATGCGGCATTTTACCTGAACCGGTATATCGTTTTTTCGCAATTTTCCGCAAGGCGGCCATTGGGCAGGCTCTCCCGCTCATGTTTCCCCCCGGCTCATTAATTCGAGCAGTTTTTGGGTGGTGTTCAAACCGCGGATGGTCATATACTGATACACCGGCTCCTGGATAATTTTGGTCAAATAAGATTTTCCGGCCATGCTGTTCAGGCGTGAGGCATAAATGACCTTCTTCCCTTTATAAACCCGGTCTACCCCCTCCCGAATTTTCACGCATCGCATAACATCATCCGGCTTTGCGGGTTCTTTCAAAAACCACATGTCGTAGCGGTATTCTTTTGGTTCCTGCCCAAACTCCGGCGGAATTTCGGCGGCGGCTGTTCTGAGTTCATCGAAAGTCAGCACGGCAACACGGGCCTCAAAACCGAACTTTTTTGACAACTGCTTTTCGATTTTTGCCGTCAGTTTTGCCTTGTCATTTTCAGCGGCGGAAAAAATAACATTGCCGCTCTGAATGTAGGTTTTTACGCCGGCAAACCGCATTTCCTCAAAAGCCGTTTTGAGCGCGTCCATTTTGATAATATTGTTCCCGCCAACGTTTATCCCCCGCAGCAGGGCAAGGTACTTATTGGACATTAAGGGTATTATAAATCATTTACACTTTTAATAACAGCCGTGGATCCGCATCCTCTTCTTTCCTGATAAAATCGTTATACCGTCCATGATCGAACAAATGAAGGATAAATATTTGATGATACCATACCTCAATGGATTTTCTGCATAACAAACAATATGCAGGGGAGAATTTGCGATGCTCATGCGACGTATTATATTCATTAATAGCCAGGCGTTCTCCTGTGAAATCGCTAAATAACGAAATACTTGATCCAATTATATCATCAAAATAATTGAATATACGAGGCAGTAAATATTTCTCATCCGCATTAAAGAATTCAAATGCGGCCTTTGTCGATGAGTATAAATCCATATCATGCATTACTGCCGCAATAGGGGCAGGATCATATTTGAAGAACTCGCCAGATGTTTCGCGTATATCACCAATGATCAATTTAGCGCTATGAAGTCTTCTTTTTAATTCTTCAATATTATCCATGTGAAACAGACCTTTTTTCCACCAATATGGCAAATCCCGAACATCAATAGGTGAAGGCAATCCCTCAGATGTATCAAAGCCGTATACTTCAATATCAATTTGAAGTTCTCTGCTTATTTGTTCTGCATGGCGTTCAAGCGCTAATAATCCATTTCCTCCGGCGACACCAAATTCTATTACGCTTATACGCTTATAACCTAAACGTTTAGCAAGCACTGCGCCCTGCCAAACACAATAGAAATAATTCGGCCTTTCGATATTTTCAAATTCAGATATTTCGGTATGTACGGGGGGGGGGGGGGGGGGG
>JAISYA010000063.1 GCA_031270205.1 Treponema sp. | reverse complement strand
ACCCAGGGACGGCCGCTTTCACGGCTGCCCATACTGTATTCCCAAATCGGTAATACTGAACTGTTTGGCTTTTTGCCTGTACCTTTCATCATTTATGTGACAGCGGCGATTGTCATTGGCATTATCCTGGAGAAAACCAGCTTCGGTCTCAGGCTCTATCTGGTGGGTACTAATCCCAAGTCAGCGCTTTACGCGGGGATTGAAAACAAAGTAATACTCCTTAAGACCTATTTGATCTCAGGTCTGCTTTCCTCTGTGGCGGGACTCATTATGATGGCCAGGGCTAATTCGGCAAAGGCAGACTACGGCGCGGCTTATACCATGCAGTGCGTGCTTATCGCCGTTCTTGGCGGGGTAAATCCCAGCGGAGGTTTCGGTACCATTCGGGGGATTACTCTGGCGGTACTGATTTTGCAGTTCCTGTCTTCGGGTCTCAATATGTTTGAGCGTGTATCCAATTTTTACCGGGACATTATTTGGGGCGGGGTGTTAATAATTGCCCTGATCTCCAACTGGCTCATTGCAAGGCGCAATAACAGGCGCTGCCGAAAATAAAGAACTCCGGCCGCCGCGCCGTCTTTTGCCCTCATTCAAACGGGTTTTTGAACAAGCCTTTAGAAATAATGCGCAAAACGCAGCAGACTGCCGGGGAGGACGCTAAAAGACTTCGACATTGCCATTTTCCCGGTAAGTTCTCCAAACGTTTTCAAAAAAATCGTCAGCCGGGGGAATGGGCCGCACGGGACGCCATACCGGGCTGCAGGTTCCGTTTTTGCAGGTGATTTCCTGAATCATTGAGGCCAGTTCGCCCTGGTCAAGAAGCGCGGCGCACTCGCCGGGCAGGGCGGGGTGAGGCCTGGTTCCGTCTTTGTGGTAATACAGCGCGCTCCCCCGGCTCTTTCCACCGTGCCTGATATAGTCGGCCATTGCGGAAAGGTACACATATTGGCAGATCAGCAGGTCTTTCAGGCGGAACACCAGGCTTAAATCTTTGGCGCCTGAAATGCGAACCATTTCCACAAAATTGTCAAGCTGTTTTTTCGTTTCCGCCAGCGCCCGGTTTATAAGCGTTTCATTCCTGAACATCCCGCCCGCCATGCTCATGCGCTCCCTGGCAGCCGTTATGAGCGCGGAAACATTTTGCCCCGATTCGTTATCCATTATTGAGGAAATTTCGGCAAATATTTCGCCCAACGGTATTTCAAGCTGCTCCATGTTATTGGAAATATTTTTTCTTTTGCGGGCAATGTAAAGCGCCGCCCGCATCGATCCGGCCTGGCCTGAGTTGAGGGCGCTGCCGCCCGGACGAAACACACCGTGAGTGCCCGCCGCCTCTCCCACCGGAAAGAGTCCTTCAATATTGGAACGCCACCAACAGTCAACCGCAAGGCCGCCGTTGTTATGCTGAACACATACGGCAATTTCCAGCATCTGTGAATGCAGGTCCACGCCCCTGTCCCGGTAAAAATCCACAGCGGGCTTGTTCATAGTATCAAGGCGTTCAATCGGCGTGCCAAAACAAGCGCCGGCGGCGGCAAGATAATCCCGGCATTCGGCGGAAAGGGAGGCGTAGTCGATTTCGGCGGCGAGGAGAGGATTATGGGTAAAATCAAGAAACACCCGCCGGCCTTTTTGGGTTTCAAGGAAAACAATTATATCAATGAGCGATGAACCCGCAGCCTTTGAATCGCCTGAAACGGCGTCCGCGTCTTGCGTTCCGGCGCCAAAGAGTTTTCGCGCGTCAAAAGGCCACTGGTAGCCCTTGAGAAATACAAGGGAAAGCATTTGCGCCGTGCCGGCAAAAAAATCCGGGAGAAATTCACGCGCGTCATTGCCGTCCCTGCCGGTGGAGACAAAGCGCGGAAGGACCTGCATGTAAGTGCCGCTGACGTTCCAGCGGGGATGTATTGAAGCCAGTCCGTACTGCCACTCCGTAAGGTTGCGTCCTGCGGCTCCCGCCTCAAACGCAATTCCTGTCGCTCCGTTTTGGCTGCCGGGATACACCGACGCGCTGAACATGGTGGCAGGCCCTCCTGTAGCCCATACGATGCTGGGACTCCGGAAAAGGACATAACGGTTCAGCGGATCTTCGGGGGAATTGAGGTTGAGGCAGAGAATCCCCAGGACTTTTTCGTTGTGCGCAACCAGTTTTATTATCTGCATTCGGTCAAAAATAACCAGACCGGATTCGCGGGCCGATTTTTCCAGGGCCTCGGTCATAAGTTTTGAGGTGTAGGGGCCGGCGCTGGTGGCCCGCCGCGCGGGATCATGGTCGGTTTTGTAACCCACGTATTCGCCGTAGCGGTTTTTGGGGAAAGGCAGCCCAAGCAGGGCGAGCTTGTTAAAACAGGGAACCGACGAGGCCGCCTCGCAGAGGGCGATGTCGCCGTCCATGCTTTGCCCGGCAAAAAGGGTTTCCGCCAGGGCGCGGACGCTGTCTTTCTCATCGCCTGAAAAAGACAGCTTGTAGTAGGTCTGCTTGTCCGATCCGGTGTTACGTGATGTGCCGGCCAATACCGATTCGCTTATCATGGCAATGTCTTTCATGTTTTCGCGTAACAAAGTATCCGCCGCGTTAAAACCGGCCGCGCCGGATCCGGCGATAACAGCGGAAAAACAGTAAACTTTTACGGGAATATCACGGATAACAAGGTTTTTTTCTTCCATAAAAATAACATCACAGCCTTCGGATATGAAAACCGCCGTCTACATCAACATAATTGCCGGTGGTGTAGAGAAAACTGTCGCCCGCGAAAACCGAAACCGCTTCGGCCACATCTTCCGGCCTGCCCCAGCGGGCTATTGGAAAGACCCCTTCCCTGATAAGGCGGTTGTATTTTTCGCTTACAGCGGCGGTCATGTCGGTCTCGATAACGCCGGGTCGTATTTCGTGGACAAAAATGCCCTCTTTCGCCAGGCGGTCGGCGTAGAGCATGGTGAGCATGGCGATTCCCGCCTTTGACACGCAGTATTCGCCCCGGTTTATCGACGAAACCCCGGCGGAACAGGAGCCGATGTTGATAACCGTCCCCCGTTTTTTGCCCGTAACAGGCAGGCCGAGCATGGCTTTGGCGGCAAGCTGGGTTAAAAACATGACGGATTTGGTGTTGGTATTCATCACATAATCGTAGCTTTCTTCGCTCATCTCAAGCAGGTCCGCCCTCATTTTGGGCGCGACGCCGGCGTTATTCACCAGCACGTGCAGGCCGCCGAATTTGTTCAGCGTTTCATCAATTATCCGCCTGCGGTCACCGGAGACGGAAACATCGGCGCGGATATAGAGGTAATCGCCGCAGACCGCGGCAAGCTCATCAAGATTTTTCGCGCAGTCCGATTGCGCGCGGGTTCCCGCCACAGCCACATTAAAACCGTCTTTCGCAAGGCGCAGACTTACGGCAAAGCCGATACCCCGCGAACCGCCGGTAACAATCGCGGTTTTTTTCATGCTAACCTTACCTCCGCAGTTTGTTGTGTTTCGCGCATTATACTCCCAAAAATCGCCTTTGGGCGATTTTGCCTTGTAAACCGCAGGCCGCGTTAGCAGCTCATTTACCGGGGATTCTTTGCGGCTTCAGGCGCAAAAAATCCACAAGTGCGGCAGGCTGCCGTGCGGTCAAATGACCGCGCTATATCGAACAGGAGGCGAAGCCTCATGCCTTTGCCCCCTTTCCTCGGCGCGGCGCCGCGCTTCTTTGTAGATGGGCGCGTACACTTCGCTGTCCCGTATCACGCAGCCGGTCCTGCCGTGGTCCCGCATGATCTGGGTACACTTTGAACAGGCGACACAGCATTTTTCTTTTTTTGCCGTCCCTGTTTTGAACACATCCAGGGGAAGATCCGGATAGGCGAAGGACGAGCGTCCCAGCCCCACAAAGGAGCAGCGTTTCGCGGCCAGATTTGCCGCCCCCGCCTGGGGTATAAACTGCCTGAGCCAACTGTAGCCGTTTCCCACAACGGGCACAGGCCCCGCTGTTTTTTGTACCAGTCCGGTGAACGCAAAAAGCCGCTCAATGCTTTCAAGCTGATGCTCCTCCGGCACGGGAATGCCCATGCTTGAGGTGTCAAAAGGACGGGTTACCTGGGGATAAATATAGTAGGGATTCCCCGCGGAGTTACTCAGCAAACCTGCGCCCGCCGCACAGAGATCGCGCACCAGGCGCTCCGGTTCGACGGGATCGAATGTCAGAAAATCGTCTTTGTCCTGCCCGAAGCCATACGGATAGGGGTGGGCGTCAAACACATTGAAACGGCATGCTACGATAAAATCGTCCCCGCAGGCCCTGCGCACCTCTTTGATAATGTTTAGCAGCAACCGGGTTCTGTTCTCGTAAGAGCCGCCGTATTTTCCTTCCCGTGTGTGGCCGGCAAGCAGTTCGGATAACAGATACCGATGACACGCCTTTATATCAACGCCGTCAAAACCCGCTTCCTGTGCAAGCCGCGCCGAAGCGATGTACACGGGGACGAGGCTTTCGAGGTATTCGTCACTTACCGGGACCGCGCCGGTATTTACGCCGGTAAGGGGATCAAGAATCGGATCGCGCTGTGGAATAAGGGGATGGGGCTTGTGCCCTTCCGGCCGGGAATAGCGGCCCGAATGTGTTAGCTGCAACACATACACCGGCTCATAACCAAAATTGTTTTTGCAGAGCGTTTTCGTTTCAGCGACCAGGACCGCAAACTGCGGCAGGTTCTGTCCGGTAAGCATCATTTGCAGTTCATTGGCGCGGGCTTCCTGCATGATCGCGCTGGCCTCCCACCAGATAAGGCCGTAAGCTCCGGCGGCCAGACGCGCATAACGCCGTTTGACCAGTTCCGAAGGGCTGCCGTCGGGATTGGAGTCGCAGCCCTCCATAGGAAGCGCCGCGAATGAATTGGGGGCGGTTTTGTGCCGAATCCGGACTTCTTTCCGCAGCGGTGAGAGATCCTCACTGAATTCAAGGCTCAGACCCAGAGCTTTTGTCTTTTCACGGATCTCTTCCAGCACGTTGAAGTTGAATTTTTCATGCACAGCTTATGCCGCCTTTGCGCCTTTTCTCTTTGCCAGTATCGCCTGTCTTATCCTGGCAGTAACGGGAAGCCTGCTGACAATAATCAGCACGGTGGCGGCAAAAAGGAGCAAACAGATGGGCCGCGTAAAAAACGGCGTCAGGCTTCCGTCGGAAATAATCAGCGCCCGGCGGAGATTTTTGTCAAGGATGTCCCCCAGGATGATCCCCAGGACCAGGGGCGCCATGGGATAATCCATCTCCCGGAGCAGAAAGCCCAGGATACC
>JAISYA010000039.1 GCA_031270205.1 Treponema sp. | reverse complement strand
GAGCCGCTTTTCATCTACCGTTATGTGGAGGTTTTTTTCCTGGGTGGGGATCACCAGCCCTTTGGGGCCGTTTTTCGCGCGGCGCAGATATTTGACCGCCGTGTAGAACAGGTCTCCTTCGCCGTTGTTTCTGCCTTTGGAGTAAAAAATCGCCAGATTGCCCGCGTCCAGAAGGATTTCCAGAGGGACGGTCTTGCCGGGACGCTGCTTGATGAACACGTAGGAACCGGGAAAATCCCTGGCGTGGAGCCAGAGATCGTTTCCCTTGACGTGGCGGCGGAGCAGTTCGTCGTTTTCCGCCGCGTCCCTGCCGACAATGATAAGCCAGTCCTTCCGCCTGAATGAAAGGCCGGGGCGCTTTTTGTCCCGCGCCCGGCCGGGGTCTTCCCTGACGCCGCCGGTTTTGAGGAGTTTGGCCAGTACCAGGGGATTGGCTTCCGCGAGCAGCCGGGCCAGCCTGCTTTCCAGGGCGCGAAGCTCCGCCTCCCCGGCGGCGATTTCCGCCTGAACATCCGCCAGGCCCTTTTTCGCTTTCCGGTAACGCTCGTAGTACCGTTCCGCCTGGGCGGCGCCGTTTAAGCGGGGGGCCAGCTCAATGCGGACGCGGCCCGTCTCCGGGGCGAAAACGTTTTCCGCTTCAAGCCATTTGTCGCCGGGCGCGATAGAGGCCATATTCGCCAGGATCAGGTCCCCGTATTGCCGGAGCTTTTCCGCGGCGGCGAATTCCGCCTCCTTGGCCCGCAGCCTTTCCAGCGCGGCGCAGAGCCGGCCCATACTGCCCTCGATAGTCCGCCGCGCCTGTTCCCGCAGCGCTTCCAGGGAAAGCGCGCCTCCCTGCCCGGCGTAAAAGGCGTCGATTTTTTCGTTGAAAGAACCTTCGCCGGGCAGTTCCCGTATCTCGTAGTTCCGTTCCGGCCCGGCGGTTCTGGGCGCGGCCGCTTCCTCCGGGGCGTAACGCCCGCCGCCCGTTTCCCCGCGCCCGGGCAGACGGCGCATCGCGTCAAGTATCACGCCCTCCTCATCGGTAACGATGAGGTTTGCCGCGTTGGACCAAAGCCTGATATACAGGCGGTAACACCGCTCTCCGCGCCGGACCAGCAGGCGCACAATGCGGTCTTCCCCGATCTGCGCCGCCTCTTCGATCCGGCCGTTCACGATCCGCGAATTGAGAAACTGGGCGAAACGGAGCGGTTTGTCGCTTTTGGGAACAGCCTTGAAGGTCTGGTGAAGGCGGCAGGCGCGGGGGCTGAGCGCGATGAGAATGTTCCCGGCTTCCCCTTTTTTGTACACCCCCAGGACCAGCACGTCGAAGGCGCTCTGCACGGCTTTTTGAATCTGCGCGCCCGGCAGGTCCAGCTCTTGCAGAATAAGGTTGATTTCTTTCCAGTTCAGGGACATGACGTGTTATGAAAAGCTGCTATACGTTAAACTTGAAGAAAATTACGTCCCCGTCCCGAACGACGTATTCCTTCCCCTCGATACGGTACTTTCCCGCTTCCTTTATCTTTGCCTCCGTGCCGTAGCAGACAATGTCGTCGTAGGAATAAACCTCGGCCTTGATAAAGCCCCGCTCGAAATCCGTGTGAATAACGCCGGCCGCCCTGGGCGCGGTGTCTCCGGCATGAATAGTCCAGGCCCTGCACTCGTCCGCGCCCGCGGTGAAAAAAGTCCGCAGCCCCAGTAGTTGATAGGCCGAGTGAATCAGCGCGGAAAGGCCGGACTCTTTAAGGCCGAGTTCTTCCAGAAAGGCAAGGCGTTCCGCTTCGTCCTCCAGCGCGCCCAATTCCGCCTCAAACTTCCCGCAGATAGCCACGACCGCCGCGTTTTCCGAGGCGGCGCGTTTGGCAACCGCTTCGGCGTATTGGTTCCCGCTTATGCCCGGCCCATTGGCGGAAATAGCCTTCATTCCCTCCTCGTCCACATTGCACACGTAAAGCTGGGGCTTGGCGGTAATAAAGTGGCAGTCGTAAATGGCCGCCGCTTCCTCATCGCTTAGGGCCACGGAGCGGACCGGCCTCCCGTTTTCCAGCGCCGGGCCGATTTTGTCCAGCGCCGCAAGCGCCGTGGCGCTGGTTTTTTTTTCGGAGAGCATCTTCATACTCCGCTCCGCGCGCTCCCTCCGCCTGGCAAGGGTCTCAAGGTCCGCCAGAGCCAGCTCAATATTGATCGTCTCCATGTCCGATTCAGGATCAACTTTGTTGTTCACATGGATAATATCAGGATTCTCAAAACAGCGGACCACCTGGACGACAACCCCCAGCTCCCGGATATGGGAGAGAAACTGGTTCCCCAGCCCTTCCCCTTTTGAAGCGCCTTTTACCAGGCCCGCGATGTCCACAAACTCCACCGTGGCGGGAATGGTCCGCTCCGGCCTGAACAGTTCGGCAAGTTTGACCAGCCGGAGGTCGGGAACATCGACAATCCCCACATTGGGATTGATGGTACAGAAGGGATAATTAGCAGCCTCGGCGGGGGCGGAACTCAGCGCCGAAAAAATCGTGGATTTGCCCACATTGGGAAGCCCCACTATACCGCAGTTTAAAGCCATACCCCATTATCCCACAAAAGCGCCCGCGCCGCAATCGTTCAGGCGCGGTGAATTTGCGCATTTCGCCGGGTTTAAAATTTTCTGAATTTTCGCTTGACATTCCCGCGAAAATATGCAAGGATAAATCGGTAGCCAACATCTACCTTAGGGCATGTTCCGGATCTTCGGGTTTGGCTTGACCCTGTATATCCGGGTGAATGGCCGGATTATGGGGCCCCCGGTGTTCCCCTCCCATAGGATTCGGGGGCCTTTTTTTACACTTACCCCAAAAATCGAACCCTCTATGATACCCCGGCTTTGTACAGCAGGCGTCCGGGCCGCTTAGTGCATATTGCAATAGTTTGCGCTAAGTCCCGAACAAACCGACGGTGCCGGTTTTCCATTCTTCGCGGGCTTCCATTACCATGCGTTCAACATCGAACCAGTTGTCGGCGCGGGGGCCGATCATGTCCCGGTTGGTGGAATTGCTGAACACGATGGTCTTGCAGCCCTGCCTGCGCAGGTTGACGATGTTTTCCGGGGCGTCATCGACGTATACGTGCGCGCCTACCGCGCCTTTGTCGTTCATAAAGCAGATGTCCCAATAGGGGATGTCGTAGTTGTCCAGCCAGTCAACGGTTTGGGTGATGGAAGTACGGTGGGAATATTTGAGAAAAAGGCGGTGGGTGATGATGCGGATGCGGATGCCCTGATTGGAGAGTTTGCGCAGAGTCGCCGGGGCGTTTTCAATGGGGACCATGTCGCGGAAAATATGCCGCTGGGTAACGGCAAAACGGTGGAGCCGGTCATAGCCGCCGAATTCGTTGATGTCCCATTCGTCAA
Source organism: Treponema sp. (assembly GCA_031270205.1). Taxonomy (GTDB): domain Bacteria; phylum Spirochaetota; class Spirochaetia; order Treponematales; family Breznakiellaceae; genus WQXQ01. Next base: position 8,096 of record JAISYA010000039.1, on the reverse strand, counting down.
GACCGAACGTAACTTCGGTAGTGAGGGACTCAAGCGGCCTGTTGAGCCACTCGGCGGCGATTTTCCGCACCGCGCCGTAAAAGTCGCCTACCACGCCGTCCAGATCCACGCCCAGAATAAAACTTTTTTCGTCCATCACTATTTGGCGAACTTCAGGTTAAGATCGCTGTTTTTGGTGAGTTTGCCCTTGTCCAGGGTCAGGGAAAGTCCCTCGTATGACATGTAAAAACCGAAAGAGTGCCTGCTGTATTTTCGTTTGATCTTGTCCAAAAAGTGGTCGTTGTGCCGGGGGCTGTAATGAAAGGCGATGAGGTTTTTTACCCCTGCCTTTTTCGTGTTCTCCACGGCCATGGTATAGGTGGAATGGCCGAATCCCTGCACCGGCGACTTGTCGTCGGCGTATTCTTCCTCGGTGTACTGGGTGTCATGGATCATCACGTCGGCGTCTTTGGCAAAAGTGATAACCCGCACATCCCCGCCGGGGTGGGACTCAATATCCCAGATGCAGGCTATGCTTGAGCCGTCTTCGGGATCGCTTATCCTGAAATACAAAACCCCCTGCTGGGGATGGGACGGGGCAAAAGCCCGCATGACCCGGATTTCAAACAGGGGATCGTCGGTCTTGTCCTGAGGTTCTCCATTCTGATCAATATAGACGACATTCCCGTCGGCCAGATTCCGGTATATTCTGCGGGATTTCAGGTCCCGGTATTCGGTGGGAAAAACCGGGGCCGCCATGCGGTTCCTTAACACGACGTCGATATCCCACTGCGGGGATTCCATCCCCATAATATGTAAGGTACAAAATCCAAAGTAAACAGGCAGGAAAAAATTGAACCCTTCAATATGATCCGGATGGACATGGGTAAAAAGAAAGGGAAAGGTTTTGGAATATTCCCCGGCAAACAGGCTTTTCGCCAGGCTGTACCCGTATTTGATAAGCCCGCTTCCACCGTCTATGACGATAGGCACCTTGATACCATTCCGGTTTGTCTTGACGATTTCCACACAGGCGGTTCCGCCGCCGTATTTCATCATTTCCCTGTCCGCTACCGGGTGAGAGCCCCTCACTCCGTGAAAATTTAGAATCATCATACCGGCTCCTTGGAGAGTAATATAACAGTACTACGAATCTTGACAGTGTATCTAGTCTGGGAAGACAGCGGTTTTTCGTTTCCGGGGAGAAGGATATCTTCGGGGGCATAGAGGCTGGTATCCACCGCCCGGAACCATATTTTTCGTTTCGGGGCTTCCGCGATAGTGAAAACTACCGGGTCAAGTCCGGCGTTAAACATGATAAAGAAATCGTTGTCGTCCCTGTCCGCCAGGGTATCGGCCTTGCTGCCGTCCAGCCGCAGGGCGAGGCAGCAGCCGATCTTGTCCCATTCCGGGGTGACGCCTTTTTCGGTAAACCAACTGATGTCGGGAATGGCGTTGTAATTGCCGTCCCTGCCGGTGTAGAACTCGGGGCGCATAAAGGCGGGATGCCGCCGGCGGAAGGCGATCATCTCCTTGACAAAACGGAACAGGCCCCGGTTTTGTTCCAGCAGGGACCAGTCGTACCATGAAATCTCGTTATCCTGACAGTAGGCGTTGTTATTGCCCTTCTGCGTCCGGGCCATCTCATCCCCGCCGAGGAACATGGGGGTGCCCAGTGAAACCATCAGGGTGGCGAAAAAATTCTTGAGCTGGCGGTTCCGTATTTCCTGTAGTACCGGGTCTCCGGAAGGTCCCTCGCTGCCGTAATTATAGCTGTAGTTATTATTGCCCCCGTCCCGGTTTTCCTCGCCGTTGTCTTCGTTGCGCTTGCGGTTATACGAAACCATGTCTTTCATGGTAAAGCCGTCGTGGCTGGTAACAAAATTGATCGAGTGAAACGGCTTGCGGCCGTCCCGAAGGTACAGGTCGGAACTGCCCGCAAGCCGGGTGGCCAGGTGGCGGGTTTCCTTTGGGTCTCCCCGCCAGTATTTACGGACATCGTCGCGGTAGCGGTCGTTCCATTCCGCCCAGCGGCCGCCGGGGAACCAGCCCACCTGATAGGCCCCGCCCGCGTCCCATGCCTCGGCGATGATCTTGGTGGCGCCCAGTATCGGGTCTTCGGCGATCCATTCCAGCACCGGCGGGTTTTCCATGAGACGGCCGTGCTGGTCCCGCCCCAGGATAGATCCCAGATCAAAGCGGAAGCCGTCAACGTGCATCTCGTTCACCCAGTAGTGCAGGCAGTCCATAATAAAGGCGCGTACCACCGCGTTGTTGCAGTTTACCGTGTTGCCGCAGCCGGAATAATTTTGATAGTAGCGCCTGTTTTCGTTCAGTATATAATAAATGGGATTGTCCAGCCCCCGGAACGAAAAAGTCGGCCCCTTTTCGTTGCCCTCGGCGGTATGGTTAAACACGATGTCCAGGATCACTTCAATCCCCGCCCGGTGCAGTTCCCGGACCATCTCCTTAAATTCCCCCACCTGCGCGCCCGCCTTCCGGTCCGAGGCATAGGAACCTTTGGGCGCGAAGAAAGCCACCGTGGAGTAACCCCAGTAGTTGATCAGAGTCTCGCCGGTCCGGGGATTTACGCGGGGAAATTCACGCTCGTTGAATTCCTGGATGGGAAGGAATTCAAGGCTGGTTATCCCCAGTTCCTTGAAGAAGGGAATTTTTTCGATCACCCCCCGGTAGGTTCCCGGATGTTCCACCCCGGAATTGGGATGAGCGGTAAGGCCCTTCACATGGGTCTCGTAGAGCACGCTGAAACGCAGGGGATAGTTGAGGGGAAGATCGCCCTGCCAGTCAAAATCATCGTCGTCGATAATGACGCAGCGGGGCTGGCCGGGATCAAAGCCCGTGTTTTTGCGGAAATTCCAGCGGCCCAGGTCGGTCAGGGCCTTGGTGTAGGGGTCTATCAGGTTTTTTTTGGGATCGAAAAGCAGGCCCTTTTCGGGGATGTACGGGCCGTCCGCGCGGTAGAGGTAACAGGCGCCCGCCCCAAGGTTGCGGACCAGGCAGTGCCAAATATCGCCGGTGCGGTTTTCCCGCTTGTTCAGGGGAATTTCCACACGGGGACTGTCCGGCGCGGAGCTTTCAAAGAGGACGAGCGTCACCATAGTGGCGTGCCGGGAAAAAACGGCGAAATTCACCCCTTCCCTGGACAATGACGCCCCCAGGGGCAGAGCTTTTCCGCTGTCAAGCACAAGATCGCCAAAGGCCATGCAAAAAGTATAGCACATTACCCAAAATACCACAAATGGATAGAAAGGTATTTCAGGCAGGGCACCGGCTCATTTCCTCATGGGCGAAAGTTCATAGACATCGGTATAACCGGCGCTGGAATAGCCCTCAACGGCGTTAAAATAGCCCGGATCATTAAAGAAAAGCGATTCGGCTTCCAGGGTGAGTATTTTTGCCCTTCCGTAGTGCTGCCAGTTATCGTGGGAATATTCAAATTCCTCGTTTTTTTCATCGTACCATCTCCACTCCGACAACCACGAGAAACCGCCCGGTTCGGTTTCCAGATACGTGCCGGCTTTGGAAAAAACAATGATTTCATCGACGGTAATATCATTTGAACTTCCCGCTATCTTCCAGGTCCTGCAGAACAATTGTAACTGCGGAGTATCAGGCATTGATTCCGCTTTTTCCGCCCGAAGCGCTGCCGTTCCGTCCGGTTTATCAAGCGGGGTAAAGGAAAAAGCCACGCCGGTATCGGTATTGGCAGTGATTTTTATTTCGCCCAGATCAATCAGTTCAATGGTATCATTGGCCGGCATAGTGTATTCGCCAAAATGAATAATTTGCTCCGGTTCTCCAAAAATGCTGTCCTGATTTTCAATGACAATATAATAATTGTCCTGATTAAATTCAAATGAGGTATAGCCGCTTCCCGGCGTAACAATTTCCCATTTTTCGGAAATATCCGTAATAGTGTGTTTTTCCGTATCTTCCGGGACCGCCGCTTCCGGTGCCGGGCGGGCGGCCGTTTGCGGCGGATTGCTTCTTTCCGGCGCGGCAGGTTCCCGCTGTTCAGGGGCGGCGGGTTTTTCCGGGGCCGGGCGGACGGGCGCTTCCGGCGGATTGCTTCTTTCCGGGGCCGGGCGGGCGGCCGTTTGCGGTGGAGAACTTCTTTCCGGGGCCGCCTGTTTTTCGGCGGCGGGTTTTAGCCGGTCTACGCGGATAATTACTTCTTTGAAGCCCAGCGTTTTGATTTTCTCCAGGCATGAGGCTATTTCCCCGGCGGCAACGCCCGTTATCATCACCCTGGTAAAGTCAAGGTATTTTTCATAAACCGGATTGAAATTGGCCCTTTTCAGCCGGAGAGACGCTTCTTCCGCGTTTTGCGCAATTTTGAACGCGCCTACCTGTATTTGATACCGGGCGGCGCTGTTCACGCGGGGCATACCGCCGATAATTTTCAGGGAAGGCTGCTGCGAAAAACAAACAGCGGAAAAAATGAATAATTGTAAAACGATACAAAAACGGCGCAATATATTCTCTTGCGGTAATTATCACGAAAAATCACGCTGAATGTCAACATCGCGCACAGCGCGTTGCCGGGGCGGGATGTGCGTGCAGCAATGGAACAGCGGAAAAAACCACGGGGCCGCCGGCCTGCGGCCGGCCGGCGCTCCTACGGTACTGTAATCAGCTTGTAGCTGCCGCTGCCCAGGCCGATCTTTTCCGCGTGGGCAATCTGGGAGCGCCAGTCCGTGACGGGGTGGATGTTGGAAAAATGATCCAGATTGCCGGCCTCGTCCCTGCGCTCGCGCCCGCGCTCGCCCAGGATGCTGCCTTCGATGCCGGGGGCGGCGTTCACCGCGTCTATGCACGCCCTGTCCAGCGCCACCGGATCAAAACCCGCAAAAATGCCGATGTCGGGGACGACGGCGGCGTCGCTTTCATCGTGGCAGTCGCAGAAGGGCGAAACCTGATTCACCACACTGATATGGAAATGGGGCCGGCCGTCCAGAACGGCTTTGGCGTACTCGGCTATTTTACGGCTTAGCGCCTCGATGCTGGTTCCGCTCTCGTTGCCGATAGCGTGAAAATTGCAGACCCCGATACAGCGCCCGCAGCCGGCGCAGGCTTTTTGGTCAATGACGGCTTTTTTGTCCGCGCCGTAACTGATGGCCTGCTGATTGCAAAACTTCGCGCAAAGGCGGCAGCCGGCGCAGAGTTTGGGGTCAACCTGGGGCTTGCCGTCGTTGTGCATGGCCATTTTACCCGCGCGGCTGCCCGAACCCATGCCGATATTTTTGAGCGCGCCGCCGAAACCGGTAAGCTCGTGGCCCTTAAAGTGGGTAAGGGAAACCACAATATCCGCGTCCATAATGGCCCTGCCGATAAGGGCCGTTTTGCAGTATTCGCCGCCCCTGACCGGCGCGTCCACATCGTCCGTACCTTTGAGGCCGTCGGCGATGATATTATGCACGCCGGTTGACAGGGGGGAATAGCCGTTCAGATTCGCCGCGTCCAGATGGACCAGGGCGTTGTTGCGGCATCCCGTGTACAGGGTGTTGCAGTCGGTAAGAAAAGGCATGCCGCCCAGCGCCTTAATCCGATCCGCCACCGTCTTTGCGAAATTGGGCCGCAGGAAAGCCAGATTCCCCGGCTCGCCAAAGTGAATTTTTATGGCCGCGTATTTCCGCCTAAAATCAATTTCGCCGATTCCCGCTGTTTGTATGAGCCGGTCAAGTTTGGCCAGCAGACTCTCGCCGGCTTTTGTCCGCATATTGGTAAAGTATACTTTTGATGAGTTCATTTGCGCGCCTCCTCCTTGTTATATTATATTGGCGAAATACACACACAATCAACGCACGGGCGCGGCGTCTATTGCTTCGAGATTTTCGCCCAGGTATCCCGCAGGCCGATGGTTTTGTTGAACACCGCCCGTCCGTCCGCCCCGCTGTCGCTGTCGCGGGTAAAGTAGCCGAGGCGCTCAAACTGAAAGCAGTCTCCGCTCGCGGCTTTTGCCAGAGAAGGCTCGCCCCAGGCGCCGGTAATCACCTCAAGGGAATTGGGGTTGATGTTGTCGGTAAAGTCCCCGGGGCTGCCGTCCGGACGAGGGGCGGCTTCCATGGGGCGCTCAACCGCGAAAAGGTAATCGTACAGGCGGGCCTCAATGGGTACGGCATGGGCCGCGGAAACCCAGTGAATAGTACCTTTCACTTTGCGGTTGTCCGGCGCGTTGCCGCCCCTTGTTCCGGGGTCATACGTACAGCGTACCGCGGTGATGTTTCCGGCGGCGTCTTTGTCAAAGCCGGTGCAGGTAACGATATACCCGTAGCGGAGCCGTACGCTGTTGCCGGGAAACAGGCGGAAATATTTGGGCGGCGGCGTTTCCATAAAATCATCCCGCTCGATCCAAAGCTCGCGGCCAAAGGGAACCGTGCGTTTTCCGGCGGATTCATCCTCAGGGTTGTTCACCGCCTCAAGCGCTTCGGTTTCGGAATCGTCACGGTTTTCGATGACGAGCTTCAGGGGCCGCAGCACCGCCATGACCCGCAGCGCGCGCCTGTTCAGGTCTTCCCGCAGGCAGTACTCAAGAAAGGCGATGTCCACCATGCTGTCGGTTTTGGCGATGCCGATCCGGGAAACAAAGCCGCGGATCGCCTCGGGGGTATAACCCCGGCGGCGCAGGCCCGCGATGGTGGGCATGCGCGGATCATCCCAGCCGGAAACGTGTTTGTCCTGCACCAGCCTGAGCAGCCAGCGCTTGCTCATCACCGTGCGGGTCAGGTTGAGGCGGGCAAATTCGATCTGCCGCGAGGGGAAAACTTCCGCTTCCTGTATGAACCAGTCATACAGGGGCCGGTGGATTTCGTATTCAAGCGAACAGAGGGAATGGGTAATGCCCTCTTTGGCGTCCGACAACGGATGCTGAAAATCGTACATGGGATAGATACACCAGGCGTTTCCGGTGCGGTAGTGGGTCTCGCGGCGAATACGGTACATCACCGGATCGCGCAGCAGCAGGTTGGGGTGGGCCATGTCGATCCGGGCCCGCAGGGTTTTCGCGCCGTCAGGAAATTCGCCGGAGCGCATCCGGGCAAAGAGGTCCAGGTTCACTTCTACCGGCCGGTCCCGCCAGGGGCTGTTCCGTCCCGGCGGCGTTACGGTGATGTTGTTTTTGTCGGCTACCGCCGTGCCCCGGTACTCGCTGATCTCCGCATCGGAAAGATCATCAACATACGCCCTTCCCTTTTTGATGATCTTCACCGCCAGATCGTAGAGGTACTCATAATAATCAGACGCATAATACTCCCGCTCTTCCCAGTCGTAGCCCATCCATTTAACATCCCGCTTAATGGCCTCGACATAGGAACTGTCCTCTTTTTCGGGATTGGTATCGTCAAAGCGGAGGTTGCACTTGCCTCCAAAACGCTCCGCCATGGAAAAGTCGATGTAGAAGGCTTTGCAGTGGCCGATGTGCAGCCAGCCGTTCGGCTCCGGCGGAAAGCGGGTGCGCACGCAGGTGAACCTGCCCGAAGCCAGATCCTCCCTGATGAATTCACTGATAAAATCGGAACCCGTATCTCCCGTTTCCGAAGTCTTGTCTTCCGCGATAGCCATACATACTCCTTTTTAGACCCTTTCCAAAATACCGAAATTTCGTTTGTTTATCAAGGCGGGGAGTTGATTAACAAAGAGCGAAGAGCAGTGAGCAGTGAGCAGAGAGCAAAGGGAAGTGAGCAGTGAGCAGAGACATACAGAGAGCGGGCTGTCGAAGGACGGCATCCCCACCGCCCCCTCGACAAACCCGCTCTTTATTCTTTCTTTGCTCTTTGTTCCCTGCTCTTTGCTAACTGCTCATTGCTCTCTGCCCCACCCGTGCGCCTCACGGCGCTGTTACCATTCTTTCGGATAATAGTCGCCCTTTGGCTCAATAATGGTAAACGTCTCCCCCGACGGCTCTATCACATAAAAGCCCTGCTTTAAGGCATACGTTTTCTCATTCTCGCCAAATACCACCCCCGCAATGGCGCCCCGGTATTTCCGTTTGTCGTGGTGAAGGTCCGCGTCCTGGCGCAGTTTTTTCATACGCTCAACGTGGTCGTCTATATCGCCAACGCTGGGCTTGTTCTTGATTTCAACGATTATCACCTTGT
>JAISYA010000152.1 GCA_031270205.1 Treponema sp. | reverse complement strand
CAAACCGCGGCGGCGCTCATTTCCCGGCGCATAAAACGCACACGCCGGCGCGCGCGTTTTTTTTCCGGGCGCATTGCATAAGATCCGCGTACGCTTTATAGTTGAGATAATAACGAAGGAGGAATATATGGCCGGAGCCGTTGATTTTACGATTGAAGAGCTGGGGAAACGCAGCATCAAATCGCCGATTGCCATGTCCACGGTGGTGGGCGACCAAATAGCAAACTATGTTACCGACGAAGAGTTCATCCGTCTGAACGTGGATGTAAAGCCCGGAGCGCAGCCCCCGGTAAAGCGTTCCCAGGTGCTGGAATGCGCCGGGCCGAGGGAATTGATTTATTTTACCCCCGCCCATGTGCACGCGGGGATTGTAAGCTGCGGCGGACTGTGCCCGGGGATTAACGACGTGATTCGGGCCATAGTGCGCTGCCTCTGGTACCGCTACGGCGTTACCCGGATTTCCGGCATCCGCTACGGCTATAAGGGCTTTCTGCCGGAGTCCCAATTCGGGCTAAAGACCCTGGACCCGGACAGCGTTGACGATATTCACAAGCTGGGGGGCACGTACCTGGGCAGCGCGCGCGGCGGCGGCAAGGAGGTGTCAAAGATTGTTGACGCGATGGAAAAACTCAATCTTAACATGCTCTTTACTATCGGCGGGGACGGTACGCAGCGCGGCACGCTGGACATAGCGGAAGAAGTTGACCGGCGCAGGATCAAAATCGCCCTGATTGGAATACCCAAAACCGTCGACAACGATTTCGCCCTTCTCGACCGTTCCTTCGGTTTTAACACCGCGGTAGAAAAGGCCGTTGAAGTGGTTGCCGCCGCGCACATGGAGGCGTCCTCGGCGATTAACGGCATCGGCCTGGTAAAGGTGATGGGCCGGGAATCGGGCTATATCGCCGCCTGTACCGCCCTGGCGAGCCACGAGGTAAACTTTGTGCTGATCCCCGAAGTGCCCTTTAACCTGGAGGGTTACAACGGTTTTCTTCACCACCTTGAGGAGCGGCTCAAGCGCCGCAGACACGCGGTGATTATTGTCGCCGAAGGGGCTATGCAGGATCAGCTTATAACCGAGAAAAAGACGGACGCCGGGGGCAACGTCAAGATGGCGGACGTGGGCGCGTATCTGCGGGACCGGATTGTCAAATATTTTGAAGAGCAAAAGGTCGAGATTAACCTCAAGTACATTGATCCCAGTTACGCGATTCGTTCCGCGCCGGCAAATCCCGGCGATTCACTGTACTGCGAGCGCCTGGGCAACGCCGCCGTCCACGCGGCTATGGCGGGCAAGACCAAGCTGATCATCGGCCTGGTGAACAACAAGTTTGTCCATCTGCCCATCAAGTCGGTCATCAGCCACCGCAACAAGGTCGATCCGGAAGGCAACCTCTGGCGCGACACGATTGACGCCACCCACCAGCCGACGCTGATGGTGAATCAGTTTAACAAGTAGGGCTGTTCCAAAACCGCGGTTTTGAGAGCGCCTTACGCAAGCGAATGCAATCGTATGGAAAAGACGTATGTAAGCACCGGCGGCGCTTCCCTGGATTTGTCCGATGCGGAAGCGGATTCTCTTTTTTCGGAAGCCCTGGCCGCCCTCCGTCCGGCGCTGGGCAATATCGCTTCGGTACTGCTGATTCCCCCGGACGTAACGCGCTTTCATTCCAGGGCCGGTTTTTTTACCGATGTCGCCTGCCGGGAATTTTCCGCCGCCGGTATCCGGGTAACGGCGCTGCCCGCCCTGGGAACCCACATGGCCCTGAGCGGCGCGGAACTGGCGCGGATGTTTCCCCATACCCCTCCTTCCCTGTTCCGTGTCCATGACTGGCGGAACGACGTGGTGGAACTGGGCCGCATTGAAAAAGAATGGATCGAAAAAACCACCGAAGGCGCGGTTAGCTACGACTGGCCCGTACAGGTAAACAAGCTGCTGCGGGACGGCGGTTTTGATCTGATTGTTTCCCTTGGGCAGGTGGTACCGCACGAAGTAATCGGTATGGCAAACCACGCCAAGAATATCCTGGTGGGAACCGGCGGCAAAGAGGCCATTGACAAGAGCCATTTCGCCGGGGCCGCCTTCGGCATGGAGCGCATGATGGGCAGGGCCGAAACCCCGGTGCGGGCTATGTTCGACGAGGGCCTGCGCCGTTATGGCGGGCGGCTTCCGCCGGTACTGTACGTCCTTACGGTGTTAAGCGCCCGCGGCGGGGCCGGAACCCCCGACGGAGCGCCGCGGGCTTCTCTTGCCCTGCGGGGACTCTACGCCGGTTTCGGCCGGGAGTGTTTTGTACAGGCCGCGGCCCTTGCCCGGCAGGTCAACGTTGATCTCCTGGACGAGCCGGTGCGCAAGGCGGTGGTGTATCTTGAGCCTGAGGAGTTCCGCACCACCTGGCTGGGAAACAAGGCCGTCTACCGGACCCGCATGGCCATGGCCGACGGCGGCGAGCTGTTGATTATCGCGCCGGGGCTGGAGCGCTTCGGCGAAGACCGGGGCATCGACGCCCTGATCCGCGCGTACGGCTACCGTCCCGCCGCAGTGATCCGTAAAAAAGTGGATGCCTCCCCCGCGCTGGCGGACAGCCTCAGCGCCGCGGCCCATCTTATCCACGGCTCCAGCGAGGGCCGCTTTATTGTCCGCTACTGCCCCGGTCCGGGAATCAGCCGCGCGGAAATTGAATCGGTGGGCTACGAATGGGGCGGCATCGATGAAGCGATGAACCGCTACGACATCAATACACTCAAAACCGGATGGAACAAAGACGCCGGCGGCGAGCGGTTTTTCTTTGTGCCGAATCCCGCGCTGGGCCTGTGGGCCTTGCGGGATTCTTTCCTAAAAAATTAAGCCGGGGCGGTTCCAAAGCGTCAGCGCCGGAACCGCCGTACCGCGGCGGCGGAATGTATGAAACTGCTCAAGGTTGAGGAAGCGGTCGGCCACGTACTGTGCCACGATATGACCCGCATTGTAACAGGCAAAACGAAAAGCGTCCAGTTCCGCAAAGGTCATGTAATACGGAAAGAAGACATTCCCATGCTGCGCTCAATGGGCAAGGAACAGATCTACATCTGGGAAAAACCCGAAGGCGCGCTGCACGAAGACGACGCGGCCGAGGTCCTGGCCGCCATCTGCCGGGGCGCGGGAATTGGGCGGAACGGGCCACGAGAGGGCAAAATAGAATTCATCGCGCAGCAAGACGGCCTTTTTCAATATGACGCGGGTATTCTAAACCGCCTGAACGGGATCGGGGATATCATCATTGCCGCGCGGCATAACCACGGCGCGGTTAAGGCCGGCGACAAACTTGCCGCTATGAAGGCGATCCCGCTGGTGATACCGGAAGAAAAACTGCGCCGGGCCAAAGCCATTGCCGGGGAAGCGCCGCTTATGAACATACTGCCCTACCGCCTGAAAAGCGCGGCGATCATTACCACCGGCACTGAAGTGGCAAAGGGGCTTGTTGCCGATACCTTCGGCCCGGTTTTAAGAGAAAAACTTGCCGCTTTCGGCATCACGGTGATGAGGCAGACCGTCGTTGCCGACGGCGCGGACGTGGTAGCCGGAGCTATTGCCGCGGCCCGCCGGGAAAAGCCGGATATGATCCTCTGCTCCGGCGGCATGAGCGTTGACCCCGACGACAACACCCCCGGCGCAATCAGGCACAGCGGCGCCCGGATTGTTACCTACGGAACTCCGGTAATTCCCGGCGCTATGTTTTTGCTTGCGTATTTTGACGACGGTATTCCCGTTATGGGAATTCCCGGCTGCGCTATGTTCGCCAGGGCCACGGTATTCGACCTTATCCTGCCGCGTATAGCCGCGGGCCAGCGGCTTGCGCGCCGGGACTTTAGCCGCATGGGCGCCGGCGGTCTGTGTCTTTCCTGTCCCGAGTGCCGTTACCCCGTCTGTCCCTTTGGCAAAAGCCTGTAAGTTCGGAGGCGTTCTTATAGAAGAGGTATGCCTCCGCTTGCAGGCGGCCTAAATCGCCGTCCAGCCGCCGTCGATGGAGAGTAACTGGCCGGTGGTATAGCTGGAGGCGTCGGAAGCGAAATAGATAATAGCGCCGTCCAGTTCTCCCGTTTTACCCGTGCGGCCCATGGGGCAATAGGTTTTGACGATTTTTTCAAAATGCGGGTTGCTCAGGACGGCGTCGGTCATTTCGGAGGGGAAATACGCCGGGCCGATGGCGTTCACGGTGATGTTGTACTTTGCCCATTCGGCCGCCAGCGCCTTTGTAAGCATCAGGACGCCGCCTTTCGAGGTACAATAAGCGTTGAGGGGGCTGGTGGCCATAGCCGCGCTGCTGTGTATTGAACCCAGATTGATGATCTTGCCGTAATTTTGCGCAATCATCACCTTGCCGACCTCCCGCGCGACAAAATACACGCTGTTCAGGTTGGTATTGATGACGGCGTTCCAATCCTCGTCAGACTGGGATTCGGCGGGGTTTGAGCGGGCCGTACCCGCGTTGTTCACCAGAATGTCAATCCGCCCGTAGTGTTCCCTGATTTTGTCCACAGCGGCCCTGATCTCATCGTTTTTCAGCACGTCACATTTGAGCGCGAAACAGCGCACGCCCATGCCTTCGATGGTTTTTTTGACTTCCTCAAGTTTTTCCAGCCTTCTGGCTATTATGGCCAAATCCGCTCCCTGTCCGGCCAGGGCCTTCGCGAACTGAACGCCCAATCCTGATGAAGCGCCGGTTACCAGCGCTACTTTGCCTTTTAGATCAAATATGCTCATATACATTCTCCTTAGGGTACTTAAATATATACGAAAGTCCGGTTTAATACAATGCTACAATGTACAAAATAGAGCGGCAGTTCCAAAACCGGCGTTTTGGAACTGCCGCTGAAAAACATCCCGTATCCTGCCGGGCGCACGCTACAGAAGTTTTGTGTGTGCCCTTTCCTGGTTTTCCGCCTAGTCGATCTCCCATAGCCATGTGGAAAGGTAGCGCTCGCCGGTGTCGGGGAGAACCGCCACAATGGTCTTGCCCTTGTTTTCAGGGCGTTTGGAGACGGTCAGCGCCGCTTCAAGGGCGGAGCCGGAAGAAATACCCGCCAGGATGCCCTCTTCTTTCGCGAGGCGGCGGGCGGCGTTTCCCGCTTTGATTTCATCGGTCTGGTAGATTTCGTCCGTTATCGCGGGGTCGTAGACCTGGGGCTGGAATCCCGCGCCAATGCCCTGTATCTTGTGGGGACCGGCCTGGCCGCCTGAAAGTACCGGCGAAGCCGAGGGTTCCACGGCAATTACCTTGACCGAGGGCTTTTTCGACTTGAGGAATTTACCCGCGCCGGTGATCGTGCCGCCGGTACCGACGCCGCCGATAAGGATATCGATCTTTCCGTCGGTATCGTTCCAGATTTCGGGTCCGGTAGTTTTTTCGTGTACCGCGGGATTGGCGGAATTGTTGAACTGCTGGGGGATAAAGGAATTGGGGATTGAAGCCGCCAGTTCTTCCGCTCTGGCAATGGCGCCTTTCATGCCTTTGGCCCCTTCGGTCAGCTCCAGTTCCGCGCCCAGGGCTTTGAGGAGTTTCCGGCGCTCTACGCTCATGGTTTCCGGCATGGTGAGGATTATGCGGTAGCCCTTGACCGCCGCCACAAAAGCCAGGCCGATGCCGGTATTGCCGCTGGTGGGTTCGATGATAACCGTTCCCTTTTTCAGCTTGCCGTCTTTTTCGGCGGCCTCGATCATTGCCAGGGCTATACGATCTTTGACGCTGTGGAGGGGGTTAAAACTCTCCAGTTTGATATACACCGTAGCGCCCCCCTCGTTGATTTTGTTGATTTTGACCAGCGGGGTGTTCCCGATAAGGTCTGTGATTTTTTCCACTCTTGCCATAAATTCCTCCTTGGAATTTTCCTAGTATTTATGTAGGTATTATACAGTAAAAACAAAAAAATGTCAAGTGAGCGCGTTGCCTGAAGGATTGCAAAAAAATCCACAAGCGCGGCACGTCCTGGCGTTTACCTTGACAAAAAACCATATCCGTACTATATTAATTCACATGAATATGCCTGCATCACTAAACGAAAGCGCTTTTTGCCCCTTTTTAGCGCCGTTATTGTACTATATATAGCGTATCCCGGAACAGGGAGCAGGCAAGAGCGATATAAAATGGTAAACAACGTAACTTGTTACCTATAAGGAGAGGAAAAAATGAACAAAGCGGTCGCCCGTTACCTGATCCTTGGTATCTGTTTTATGGTACTGGTCTTTACCGCCTGCGAAAACCCCCTTGCCAAAGACTGGTACGAGGACGATGGCGGCCAAAGCCTGAGCGCCGCGGCGTCCCAGACGTCCCAGAACGCCGCGCTGCAGAAGGTCAATGACCTGGCCCTGACCTACAACGTGCCCGCGCCCTACGGCAGCGAGACGCCGGTGCGGTCCTTTGCCGGTCCCCAGTATGAGGGAAGGGTGGACTGGTCCGTCTCCGGCGGCGGGGCGCACAACGGCTCCTTTGTAACCGGCACGGCGTACACGGCGGTGGTGACCCTGGCCGCCGCGACGGGCTGGACCTTTAGCGGCGTGCCGGAGAACTCCTTTGCCCACCAGGGTGCGCCGGGGGTGGTCGTAAGCAACGCGGCGGGTACGGATTTGGGGATGGTGGTAACCATCGTCTTCGGGGCGGCGGAAAACGCGCTGCCGGTAGACGACCTGGTCCTGACCAGCTATGTTCCCGCGCCGGAAACGGGCGGGATTCCGGCAAGCTCCCTGGCCGGGCCGCAGTATACCGGGGGCGTGAGCTGGTCCGTAGGCGGGAACCCGCACAGCGGCGTCTTCCAGCCCAACAAGGTGTACACGGCGACGGTAACGATGCAGCCGGCCAGCGGCCGGACCTTTACCGGCGTAGGGTCCTTTAGCCACGGGGGGGGGACGATCACCTACACGGCGAACCCTAACGTGGTATGCATCACCTTTCCGCAGACCGGGTCCGGCGTGGTTATCTCCTCCATCGATCTGAGCGCGTACATCCCCAAGCCGATGACAGGGGGCGAGCCGATAATCAATTTCTATACCGGGAAATGCTACGGGACCGTCGAATGGGAGACGCTCGGCGTACCGAACGTACCGATGACGACCGGGTTTTTCAAGATGACCACGGTGTATAAGGCGAAGGTAACGCTAACCCCCGCGCCGGGCTATGTCTTCCCCGGCGGGCTTACGGTTGCACATGACGAGGGTACGGTATTATCGGTGGTGGAGGACCTCGTCCTCCAGCAGGCCGAGGTTTCCATCACCTTCCCCATTACCGGGAATATACTGCCCCTGGCCTTCGGTGGCGCGGGAGGATTGCGGTACCGGGCCGGGCAAACCCTGACGGGCGGTTCCGTGGCGGTAGCGGGCGGCAAGCCCTGGGCGCCGGGGACTACTGCTTATGCGGCGGGTAAGGCGGGACACAGCGCCCGCATCATCCGCTTCCTCCATCCGGGGAGCGTCGCGTGAGGGAACAGGTAGCAGGGAGCAGGGAATTAACCGCGCGGTGTTCAACACACGGCGTCTGTCCGTTCCGCTAAGCCCATGCCTGAACACGGACGGCGCGCACTTGCCAACGGCT
>JAISYA010000147.1 GCA_031270205.1 Treponema sp. | reverse complement strand
AATAAAATCCCTTTTATCCCTTTTAGAGCAGCCCTCCCCGTTCCGGCGTTATCTTCAGAAGCATGAGAGTGCGCAAACGGGAAATAGCGAAGGCCGGCATATTCGGCTCGAAAGACGATCCCCGGATCGTAACCGAACGGGACTTACAGGAAATAGCGGAAACCTTCGCGGAGATTAAAAAAGCTCCGGTGGCGCTCGGCCATTATCCGAGAGCGGAAGACCCCCGTTTGGGGAACGTCGTTTCCGTTGCCTGCGATGAGGCGGCGAAAAGCCTCAGCGCCGAGATTGAGGAAGACGACGCCCTGGCGGACGCGGTGGACGCGGGGTATTACCCCGATGTTTCCGTCCGGGTAAAGCAGCGGGCCGCGGACGGCAAAATGTACCTGGTCCACCTGGCCTACCTCGGGCAGGAAGCCCCGGCCGTCAAAGACCTGGCCTCTTCCGTAAAGGAATCCCTGGGCATCGCCGCCGCCGAAGCCTCGGGCGCCCGCGTGTTTCCTTCACCGTCGGAAAAGCAGTTATACCTTTCCGAAACCCCACCTGATAAAACTTTTTTAACAAGCAATAAGGAAGAACCCCCCGGAACCGGAAGCGGACCCCAACCGAGCCCCGGGGAAAGGTCCGGGGCAGCCGGGACCGGGGGTAATTCCGCGGGGAGCGCAAGCCCCCCGCACCAAACCAAGGAGGTCTGCATGACCGAAGAAGAAGCGCGGAAACTGCGCGAAGAGAACGAGCGGCTCAAAGCCGAGAGCCGGGCCAAGGACCTGGCTCTTTCCGAAGCCGCGGGTAGACAGCGGGAGGCGGAGCGGGAACGGCTCAAAGCCGCCATGGACGGGAAGGTTCCCAAAGGGCTCCAGGCTAAAGTCCTGGAACTGTCCGGAACCTTCGATGAAGGGAAGAGCATCGAGCTTTCCGACGAGAGCGCTCCCGGCGGCAAACGGAAAACCACCGGGATGGAACTGCTCCTGGAGATTGTTTCGGCCCTCCCGAGGCCGGTGGAACCGGGAGCGCTCAGTTTGAGCGATTCCCCTCCCCGCGCGGAAGCATCCGGCAAACCGGACGCCGCGGGGCGCAGGAAAATGCTCGCCGCCGTCTAGGCGGCGGCCGGCCCCACACCACACAAGGAGCATAAAGCATGGACAAAGTAATCGGCAAAGTTACCGTCAAACAGGAAGCGATCCTCGAAGGCGGCCATCACATCGTAAGCGCCTTAAGGCTTGCGGAGGGCCTTGAGAACCTTTCCGCCGGTATGATTCTGTACCGCGCCGCTGACGGCTGGAGGCCCCTGCCGGCGAACTATACCGCCGAGAAACCGGCGGCGGTTCTCCTGGAGGAGGTCAAAGGGCCGGCCTCCGGCGCGGTCGCATCGGCGGCCCTGCACGGCGCCGTCCGCAACAGCAAGGCGGTGTTCGCCAACGGCGCTCCTGCGACCATGAATGCGGCGGACGACCTCCGCTCGGCGGGCATCTACCTCCTGGGCGACCCAATCCCCAGCGCTCTGGCGCCGCTTATCGTGGCGGACCTCGCCAACAAGTCCGTTACCGTAGGGGACGCCCTCACCCTGTCCTTCCTCGCCGCCGCCCAGGACGAAGGGATTATCACCCGGCAATGGTACAGCAATTCCAGCGCCAGCGCGGCGGGAGGCGCGGCCATCGAGGGCGCCACCGGGGAAAACTACGCGGTGAACACCGCGGCAGCGGGAACGAAGTATTTCTACTGCGTTGCCACGAACCGCCTCAACAACACCGAGGCAGCGGTTACGTCCGCCGCCTGCACCGTAGTCATCGCGGCGGCGTAAAGAACGCCGCTTGTATAGGAGTAACCATGATTA
Organism: Treponema sp.; assembly: GCA_031270205.1. Classification (GTDB taxonomy): domain Bacteria; phylum Spirochaetota; class Spirochaetia; order Treponematales; family Breznakiellaceae; genus WQXQ01. Next base: position 946 of record JAISYA010000147.1, on the reverse strand, counting down.
AACAGTTCGGGAGGCTGACCCCCTTTTTCAGCCAGGCTTCCATCGCGGACATCGTGGGCGAACTGCCCAAGCCGCTGACCCCCATGACGGATCTGCTCTTCCCGCCTTCGGCGCGGAAACAGAAGCAGTCGCCCTTTATCAGCGTAGAGGAGGTGAAAACCGAGACCGGGGCCATACCCCTCATCCGCCGGGGGAGCGCTTCCTATCCGGTGGATACCACCGAAACCACCCGGACCCTTATCGAGGTTGACCCCGTGTCCCCCAGCGTGTTCGTGTCCGCCAAGGACGTCAACGACCTTGTCGCCCTGGGCGAGACCGAGAGCGTCAAGGCGTTTATCGCCGAGAAGATCGAACTCCTCCGGGACCGGGTGTCGCAGACCATCGAGACCATGAGCCGCCAGTCGTTGTCGGGGAAGATCAACTACCCCTACGCCGCGGCGGACGGCATCGGCGGGAGCTGCGAGATAGAACTGGGAACGCCCACGGTACTCAAGCCCGTAAACCTGGCCGGCGCGGGCATTCCCGGAATCCAGGTGTGGCTTGAGGAACTGTGGCAGGCGCAGGCGGCGACCGGCGCGTCCGGGGACGTGGTCTTCCTTACGGGGAGCGCCCTCTACTCGCTCCTGGTCAACAAGTTCGTCGCCGCCAAGGTGTCCGCCCCGGTGGCGTGGCATCCCGACGGCATGACCCTCTTCGGGAAGTACAAGATACAGGCCCAGGGGCTTACCTACACGCTGCCCGGCGGGAAAACCGTGTACAAGGCCCTGGAGGACAACCAGGTACTGGCCCTGGACAAAAGCCAGACCGGGAAACTGTTCTTCGCCGCCCTGGACGACCTGGACGCGAACCTCGCGGCTCTGCCGTTCTACGCGAAACCGGTTGAAACGAAGGACCCTGACGGCGTCAAGATCGTGGCCTCCTCCAAGCCCCTGCCCGCGCCGGCGCT
>JAISYA010000150.1 GCA_031270205.1 Treponema sp. | reverse complement strand
TTGGAGATGAGACGGTTGATCTTTTCCCGCAGCTTGTCCAGCTCTTTGGCGTGGATTTCAATGTCGGTGGCCACGCCACGAATGCCCGACAGGGGCTGGTGGATAAGGTAGTGGCTGTTGGGAAGCCCCACGCGGCGCTCTTTAGGAGTGGCAAGCTGGATAATTGCCGCGGCGCTGGCCACCAGGCCCATGCCGATAGTCCAGACCGGGGGCTTGATAAAGCGGATCATATCGAAAATCGCGTAACCTGCGTCCGCGTCGCCGCCGGGCGAATCGATAAAAATCCGCACCGGCTCCTCCCCCATGGCCTCAAGCAGCAAAAGCTGGCGGATGGTCTTTTCCGCAAGCCCCTTGTGTATCTCTCCAGAAAGCAAAATCGTCCGGGTTTTGAGCATTTTACCTGCCAGCGGGTCCGGCCATGCCGTGTTTTTTTCTTCCCGCTCCTCGTCATTTTCTTCTTCCAGCCTTGTGTGTTCTGTCTGACTCTTTATTAAAGGATACATCCCTTGGCCTCCGCATTTATCATAAAGCAGTTTGCCCTTGAAAGCAAGGCGGCTCCGGGTATATGTTTTGTATACTGAGCTTGTTCCAAAACTTCAGTCTTGGAACAGCCTCTAATAACACGGAGGACCAATGAAAAGGCAGCGAGTAAAACATGGCTGATTTTGACATAGCGGTAATCGGAGGCGGGCCGGCCGGTTACACGGGGGCTATCAGGGCCGCCCAACTGGGGGCAAAAACCGTACTGGTAGAGAAAGACGAATTGGGGGGAACCTGTCTTAACCGGGGCTGTATTCCCACGAAAAACCTCCTCAAAACCGCCGAACTGCTCCAGGAAATTGCCGGAGCTTCCACGCGGGGAATCGTGGTTCCGCCGGGAGCGCGCGTTGATATGCCGGCGGCGCTCAGGGAAAAAAACCGCGTGGTAAAGAAACTTACCGGCGGGGTGGCCTCTCTCCTTAAAGCCCACGGAGTGGAATATATTAAAGGGGAGGGCGTTCTAAAAAGCGGCGGGGGAGGGGGCTTTACCATTCGGGCGGGAGACCGGGAGCTTGGGGCGCGGAATGTCCTCCTTGCCGGAGGTTCCCGTACCGCAAAACTCCCCATTCCGGGGCTGGAACTTCCCGGCGTTCTGGGGAGTACGGAGATTCTCGATCTGGAAGAAATCCCCCCGCGGCTTGCCATCATCGGGGGAGGCGTCATCGGTATAGAAATGGCCATGATCTTCAACTCCTTCGGCAGCAAAATCACGATCATCGAAGCCATGCCCCGGATACTCCCCTCGCTGGATACGGATCTCTCTTCGCTCATCCATAAAATCCTCACAAGAAGAGGGGCGGCGGTCCTTACCGGCGCGGTCCTTTCAAAAATAGCACAGAAAAGCGGCGCCCTGTCTTTGGCTCTGGGAGACGGAACAGCCATAGATGCGGACAAGGTACTGGTTTCCATCGGCAGAACCGCGGATCTTTCTTCTGTTACCGGTACGGGGGATTTATCGCTCAAAACCGAAAAGGGCTTTGTGGCGGTAGACGAGTACATGGAAACTTCCGTGCCCGGAATATTTGCCCCGGGGGATATTAACGGAAAAAAAATGCTGGCCCACGCGGCTTTCAAAATGGCCGAAACAGCCGCGGAAAACGCGCTGAGCCGGCTTACGGGCGGAAAACCCCACAAGGCGGCGCTTGATTATGTGCCCTCGGTGGTGTATTGTTTTCCTGAGGCGGCCTCGGTAGGGCTAACTCAGGAGGAGGCGGAAAAGACAGGGCCGGTATCAACGGGCATTTTCCCCCTGGCTGCCAACGGCAGGGCTTTGGCGTCGGGCAGTTCGGAAGGGTTTATCAAGGTACTGGCCGATCCCCGGTACGGAAAGATTCTTGGAGTCCACATGGCGGGTCAGGGAGTCTCGGAGATCATCAACGAAGCTGCGGCCTTAATGTCCATGGAAATCACCGTGCATGAACTGGCGGAGATCATCCACGGCCATCCCACGGTTTCCGAAGCGCTCATGGAAGCCGCGGCGGACGCTCTGGGCCGCTGCATTCACCTTCCGCCTAAAAAGCGATAATGAATAAATCTTTTGAATTCCTGGTAGAGCTTGCAAAGCACTATTATTTAGACTCAATGTCCCAATCGGAAATTGCCGAGCTTTATAAAGTTTCGCGGCCCACAGTGGCCAATATGCTCAAGGAATGCCGAAAAAAAGGCATCGTGGAAATCCGTATCAATGGAAGCTCCCCCTATACGTCGGAAAGCGGGCAGCTTTTAGCGGGCAAATATGGCCTGCAAACGATTTGCGTGGTTCCCACCGAAGCCGATTATCCCCTAACGTTGTATAAAACCTGCCTGGAAGCGGCGAATTTTCTTGGCTCCATTTTAACGAATCAAATCAGAATCGGCATTTCCTGGGGCACGGCCCTGTACCATACCATCAGGCAGCTTCCCAAATCGGCTCTTATGGACTGCGAGGTAGTGCAGCTTATGGGCGGTCTGGGCGCGTCCGCCCTGTTTTATGACGGTTCCGAGCTTGCCCGAATCCTCGCGGAAAAACTCAACGGACAGTATTATCCGTTCCTTTCGCCCCTTTTGGTTACAACCCCGGAACTGCGGCAGGCGCTGCTTACAGAGCCGGGAATTATTGAGACCGTCAATAAAACCCGTACGCTGGATCTTGCCCTGGTAGGCTTAAGCTCGGATGTACCGGCGGACAACGCCACGGTGCAGGCAGGTTTTGTTTCCGCGAAAGAAGCCCGCGAGATATATGAAAGCGGCTCCTGCGGCCACCTGTGCGGTTATCATTACGACGCCCAGGGAAGATTCATGCATATTCCCTGTAACGACCGGGTAGTGGCAATTGAAATAGACGATTTTCTAAGGATAAAACGGCGCATCGGTATAGCCTGCGGAAAACAAAAGGCAAAAGCCATTCACGCGGCCCTAAAGGGCGCCTTGATAACGGACCTCTTTACCGATGAACTTACCGCTTTACAGATTATAAGTTACGACCGGTGAGGTGATGATGACCAGTAAAACAGCCCTGGCGGCCCCTTCCATACTTTCAGCGGATTTCGGCAGGCTTGCCGAAGCGGTGGTTTCCATTGCAGAATCCGGCGGAGACTGGATCCATGTAGACGTGCTGGACGGCCACTTTGCCCCCAATTTGAGCTTCGGCCCCAAAACGGTCAAAGACCTGAAGCCTTTGACCGGCCTGACCATGGATTGCCACCTGATGGTGGACCGGCCCCAGGATTACATTAAGCCCTTTGCCGAAGCGGGGGCCGATTACTATACTTTTCATATTGAAGCGGCAAGACATTCAAACCGTATCATCCAGGATATAAAGGCGGCGGGGATGAAAGCGGGCGTCTGCCTGGTACCCGGAACCCCGGCGCATTTTCTTGACGAAGTTTTAAGCGAACTGGATATGGTGCTGGTGCTCCTGGTGAATCCCGGTTTCGGCGGCCAGCAGATGATCCGCTCCTGCCTTGAGAAGCTGGCAAGACTTGCCGCCATTCGCCAGGAACGGGGATACCGTTACCTGCTTTCCGTGGACGGCGGAATCACTACGGAAAACGCCGGCCTTGCCATTGAAAAGGGCGCGGACGTGATTGTCGCCGGGAGCGCCTTTTTTGACGCGCGGGACCGGGCCGCCGCGGTACAAAAGTTTAAGGGGAATTAGGCCTACCGATACGGGCGGACCAGTTCCAGCATCGCTTCGTGGATCGGCCTTGAACTGGCGGCAAGGCTGGTGTGCTTTCCCTCGTAGGGCATGGGGCTTCCGTCCCATTGGCTGAGAATGCCTCCCGCTTCGGTCAGAATGACGCCGCCGCCGGCATAGTCCCAGGGGTTAAGGTTGCGGCAAAAGTGAACCATTGCCCGGCCCGCGGCGATATAGCTCAAATCCACGGCGGCGGAGCCGGTGATCCGTATGTCTATGCAGTGGGCGTATACCTGTTTTATCAGGTCCAGGGAGGGGTTTTGCTCGCGGTCAAAATAAGGGTCCGTTTCGGCCATTACAATCGCCTGGCTTAAGCGATCCGCCGTATGCACCCGGATGGGCCTTCCGGCGCTTCCCGTGAGCGGATTTTCCACAAACGCGCCGCCTGTGCGGGCGGCGGAAAACAGTTCCCCGGTGGCGGGCAGATACACCACTCCCAGAAGCGGCTGCTTTTCCCGCAGCAGGCCGATGGAAACCGCGTACAGGGGCAGACCGTAGATGAGGTTATTCGTCCCGTCTATAGGATCGATAATCCAGCGGTAGGGGGCGGGGGAGAGAGCCTCCTTTCTTTCCTCGGAAAGCACCCGGGAATCGCCCAGCAGTGTGGGAAGTTCCGCGCAGAGGTAGTCGCTTATTGCAAGATCAATTTGGGTAACAAAGTCATTAGGCCCCTTGTTCCGCACCTTTAGGTCCGGCATCCGCTTAAAGCAGCGGCATGCGTCAAGCGCCGCCTGTTTTACCGCCGGCAGCAGGGCGGCAAAGTCCGTCATTGAATATCAAGCAGTTCGCGCGGATGGGATATGATCATATCTGCCCCCTGTAGTTCTTCCAGCCCCTTAAAGCCCCAGTCAACTCCGCACGTTATCATGCCTCCGTTCTTTCCGGTAACAATATCGGGCCTGCCGTCCCCCACAAAGACCGCGTCCGCGGGGGCGATATTGAGTTTCTTCAGCTCGGCCAGGACCCGTTCGGGGTTAGGTTTCATTGAAGCTCCCTCAAGCCCCCCCAGCACAAACGCAAAGTCTATCCCCTCAAACAGGGCGGCGGCTATTTTCTTGCCCAGCACTTCGGGCTTGTTGGTAAAAATCCCCAGAACCGCGCCGCCCTCGCTCAGGGCTTTCAGCGTTTCGGTCATCCCCTCGTAGGGGCGGGTTTTATCCAGGCAATGGGCTTCGTTGTGGGCCGTATAGCCCTGCCTGAGCGCCGCCTGTTCTTCAGGCGGCAGATCGTCATAACCGGGCATTGCCTTGCCCAGGAGCACGCCGATACCCATTCCGATGTAGGTTACATATTCCTCATAGGTATGGGCGGGAAGCCCCCGCCGGGCAAGCAGGTAATTCACGCTGTCGCCAATGTCATACAGACTATTGGTCAGAGTGCCGTCCATATCAAAAATATACGCCTTTTTCACTGCTTCTTCCTTGAACTCGTTCTGATGCCTATTCGATAGCATTGGCTGCAAGTGTAGCGTTTTTATCGGGGTTTTTCAAGGCAAAACCGGCCCTTTTTCGGCTCGATTAATTTTGAGGCAGCGCGCTGTCTTGACAAAAAAACATACCCTCCGTATAGTGCTTTATATGAACCGGTATACGCCGCAGGCGAAATCGCCTTTTGTTTCTTTTGGGGGTGGTGGGGGGGGGGGGCGCCCCCCCCCGACGCCGGGGGACGCGATCGAGGGGGGGGTGGGGGGAGAGTTGTCGCCCTTAATATAGATTGAGTTGTGGATATAGAGAGAGAGAGAGAGAGAGAGAGAGAGAGAGAGAGAGAGAGAGAGAGAGAGAGAGAGAGAGAGAGCAAAAACCGTGCCAAAAG
>JAISYA010000116.1 GCA_031270205.1 Treponema sp. | reverse complement strand
CGGCGGCCGTGGCCTTCGGTAAACCAGTAAACCAGGGCGATATCTTCACCGCTCAGTTCTATGGCGTGAAGCCCCTTTTTGCCGATGGCGCAGCCCGCGTTGAAAAGGCACGGCACCGGCAAATCGTCACTGTAAAGGCTTTGACGCAGCACGTTCCGGCGCTCCTTGCGCCTGAGCTTGCCCAGTTCGCGGCGCAGGGCCGTCACTTCGGTTTCAATCCGCTCCCGCTCCCCCTCCTCGGCGGTGGGGTAATCCCGGCAGAGGCGCTCAATCTCGAACTTGATGTAATCAAAGCGGCCCAGGGATTCAAAAAGCGGCCGGTGGGTGTGGCCGATAATGGAGAGGCAGTGGTTTTCCAGGGAAAAACGGTAGGCCTTCCGTTCCACGTAATAGCGCCGGTAGGGGCTGCGGGCGGAGGAAACGTTCATAATGCCGAAAGGCTTAAGAAAATAGCGGATGCCCGCGCCGATAAGCTTGTTGTATTTGAGGTAAATGTTTGAACCCTGGTGGCCGTGGTATACATACGCGGGTATTACGCCGGTGTCGATACGGATCGCGTTGTACAGGGGATAGGGATAATTCTTTTTGAAAAGCAGTTCTTCGTCGTGGTTGCCGATGATCTTGTACAGGCGGTTATCCGCGGCAAAGCGGTCAAATACCCGAAAGAGCCGGGACCAGCGCTCCTGAATACGCTCCAGCGAATGGCGCTGCAATTCCTCAATATCCCCGTTGAGAACCAGATACCAGCCGCCCTTAAAGTAATACTCTTCCAGCAGGCTGATTAAAAGCCCGCCGTTACGCGCAAGATCATCCCTTTTGCCGATCCCCATGTGGAAATCGCTGATTATCAGGACTTTGCCGCCGGGGATGCCGTCTTTGGAAATGTCCAGCACCGCGTCCGGGTTAAAATGCCGGCTCGTTATGTCGCTGAAAAAGTTCGTTTCCGCCATCTTAATTACGCTCCCTGAATCTGCTGCAGGCGGGCGGCGCAGACAGCGGCGCCCAGGGCGTCGGCAGCGTGATCCGGTTTGGGTATATCGGACAGGCCCAGGATGATGCGGATCATTTCCTGAACCTGCCTTTTGTCCGCGCCGGAAACTCCCGCCACGCCTTTTTTGATTTCGTTGGGCCGCAGTTCGTGGATGGGCATCCCCCGTCCGGCCAGGGCCGCGGAAATGACCCCGCGGGCTTCGGCCACGGGAATTGCGCTTGAGACATTTCTGCCGAAGTACAGATTTTCAATCGCCGCCTCGTCCGGCTCCAGGCTGTCCAAAATTGAACGGATGGCTTCCGCGATAAAAAAAAGGCGTTCCGCACGGGGGCGGTCCGCCTTGGTTTCTATGCTGCCGTGATCGACATAACGGACCCTCCCTTCCGCGTAGTCGACCACTCCCCAGCCGGTAGAAGCCAGCCCCGGATCTATGCCGATAATACGGCGGCCTGCGGAACGCGCCTTCGCGGAGTTTTCCCCCGCAGGGACCACCTTACTCCGTCTCAAAGCCTTCGGGTATGCTGATATTGGAATAGACGTTCTGCACGTCGTCGTTTTCCTCAAGTTTGTCGATCAGCCGCAGGGCCTTGGCCGTGCCGTCGTTATCCAGGGAAACTTCCACCTCGGCCACCATGCTGATTTCGGCGCTCGTGGTTTCAAAGTCCTTCGCGTTGAGCGCGTTAAGCACCGCCTCAAAATCTTCGGGGGCGCTGGTAACCTCAATAATGCCCTCGGAGAGCGACACGTCCTCCGCGCCGCCTTCCAGGGCCGCCTCCAGCACCGCGTCTTCGGTGTACTTTTCGCCGTCCAGGATGATAACGCCCTGCCGCTTAAAGAGGCGCGACACCGAGCCGGAAGTGGCAAGCTGCCCGCCCGCCCGGGTCAGGATGTTGCGGATATCCGCCGCGGCCCGGTTTTTGTTGTCGGTCAGCACCTCAATGAAAACCGCCACGCCGCCCGGGGCGTAGGCCTCGTAGACCAGTTCTTCGTAATTGACGCCTTCAAGCTCGCCCGTTCCCTTCTTGATGGCCCGCTCAATGTTGTCCCTGGGCATGTTTGCGCCCCTGGCTTTGAGAATGGCCGTACGCAGGCGGGGATTTCCTTCGGCATTTCCCCCGCCCATTCGGGCCGCGATGGAAATCTCTTTGATAAGTTTGGTGAACACCTGGCCCCGCTTCGCGTCCGCGGCGCCCTTTGCATGTTTGATTGTCGCCCATTTACTGTGGCCCGACATAGCAACTCCTTACAGTTTTAAAATAAGACAAATGAGCCTGTTCCAAAACTAATTGACTGTGCGCTCACGTTCCCGGCATAGCCGGGGGGCACGGTTTTGGACCAGGCTCTTGCAGTTTTTCAGGCTAAAGCCTTGCAAAACTGCGTTTTCTAAAGGTTTCTGTTCCAAAACTGAAGTTTTGGAACAGCCATAAATAAAAACTCCTAAAAACTACTGTTTTTAGAAAGCTTTGAGAATTAATATCCAACGCGGCAAAGGTGATTAAAATTTTCCCTTCTCAACGGCCTTTTCGATGGAATCCTTGATCAGTTTATCGTACCAGTCATAGTCAAAGGGAGATTTGGTCCTGACTATAGGTTTAACCTGCAATTCAAGGCTGTCTTTGCAGGTTTCACAAATGTCCCGATGAGCCATGTGGAAATAATTCCGGCTCATAACCGGCTGCACGATATTCTGTTTACAAACGTCACAGGTAAGCGTCTTCATTATCAACTCCTTCAGTTAATTTCTTCAAATTATATCAAAAGTCAATAAGATTGTCGAGTACTTTCGGCGCGCTTTTCGCGCTTTTCTGTCGCGCTTTTTTCTTTGCCCGGCGCTTTCAGCGCCCGCGCCTCTACCACTTCGGACCGGCTTGACACAGGCGCTTTCAGCGGCGGCAGCAGCCGGCCCTACAGCGCCAGCGCCTCTACCACGTCTCCGTGCGCGCCGACCAGCTCCCGCATGAGCGGGTTGACGACCAGGTCCATATCTTCAAGGGGGATTGCGCCCAGCAGGACCGACTGCAGGCCGGGGAGGACTACGGCGCCGCAGGCGCAGAGCCGGTTTTTCCAGCGGACCGTTACCGCTTCGGTCAGGCCGCACTCTTTCTTTCCGCCGTCGGCAAGCGTGATCCTCCGCGCGCCTACGATTTCCAGCCCAAGCCGCTGCCGCAGCTCCTCATTGATGATAAGGGTACTTGCGCCGGTGTCCACCACGGCGTCCACCGTTACCTGCCGGACTTCATCGCGTACGCCGGCCTTACACAGCCCCTCATCCTTAACATTCGACAAGGTGATTTCGGTCATTACTTTGCCCATAAGTGCGCTCCACATTGGTAGTATTACGCTTTCCCTGCGGAAAGACAATACTATAATGGCGCGCGGATGCGTAACGCTTTAGTCCGCAGGGCACAATTCCGCGAAAGAAATTAATCGCGGCGCGGCCGTAGAGGCAATAGCGTACACCAGCGCCTTCGGACCGGCCGGCTTGACACAGGCGCTTCAGCGCGAAAAGATACTGAAAATGAACGAAACGTTTTCCGTGGACGGGCGGGTCTTTGGCCCCCGCGGCCCGATGATAATCGCCGAACTGGGAACGTCCCACAACGGCGGCCTGGACAAGGCAAAAGAGATGGCCGCCGCCGCCGCGGAAGCCGGGGCGGACTGCGTTAAAACGCAGATGGTGTTTGCCGCTGAAATCCTCCATCCCAATACCGGCGACGTGCCGCTGCCCGGGGGGAATATCCGGCTGTACGACCGCTTCAAGGCCCTTGAAGCGCCGCCGGAATTTTACCGGGACTTGAAGGAATACGTGGAAAGCCTGGGGATCTTGTTCCTCTGCACGCCTTTTGGCCTAAAAAGCGCGGGTATTTTGCGCGGGCTGGGACCGAAAATGGTCAAAATCGCCTCGCCTGAACTCAATTTTACCGCTTTACTGCGGGAAATTGCCGGCTGGGGGCTGCCGGTCCTGCTCTCTTCCGGGGTTTCCACCCTGGCCGACATTGACCGGGCGCTTGCGATAACGAAAGCCCGCGCGGGTAACGGTCAAAGTGACGGGAACATCTGCCTGCTCCACTGCATAAGCAGCTATCCCGCGCCCGAAACGGACTTCAACCTGAGGGTCTTGCGGAGTCTGCGGGCGGTTTTCGGCGTTTCCGTGGGACTGAGCGACCACAGTCTTGACCCGGAACTGGTTCCGGCGCTGGCGGTAAGCCAGGGAGCGGCGGTTGTTGAAAAACACTTCCGCCTTTCCGAAAGCGGCGGCGGCCTGGACGATCCCATCGCCCTCCCTCCGCTCCTCTTTGCCCGCATGGTCAGGGCAGTCCGCGCGGCGGCGGCCGCGGGGCCGGAAGCGACCCTGGCGCGGTATATCCGCGAACGGGGGGAAGCGCGGGCCGCGGCCGTGCT
>JAISYA010000094.1 GCA_031270205.1 Treponema sp. | reverse complement strand
GAAGCGGACATTATCCTTGGGGGCACCAAACTCTCCATGTTCCTCGCCTGCGGCAAGCTCTACGAAGCCGGACTCAAGGGAGGCGGCATCAGGGCGATTTAAGCCATTCTTTTTATTATTCGCCGATTACCGCGCGGATGTCTTTCCTGATGGCGTCCAGTTTTCGGGCCGCTTCAGCTTTGGCGGCGTCAAGGCCGCCTGGGCCTATCCTCGCGCAGCAGCTTGCGTAGAATTTGATCTTCGGCTCGGTACCGCTGGGGCGGGCACTGACCACAGTGCCGTCAGTGAGAAAGAACTGGAGCACGTCGCTGGGCGGAAGGCCGTCCACGCCGTTTTTAATGTCCCTGACTTTGGCCACTTCAATGCCGCCGAGCGTTGCGGGTGGGTTGGAACGGTATCTGTCCATGATGCCCTTCATAATGGCCGGCCCTTCCGGCCCCTGGAAATATTTGGAGATACCCAACTCCTGCCAGAAGCCGCAAATCCCGTAAAGCTCGTCCAGGCGGTCAAGCAGGGTCTTGCCCTTGCTCCGCCAGTAAAGGGTCATCTCGGCGGTAAGGGCCGCGGCGGACACCCCGTCCTTGTCGCGCACCTCGGTTTCCACAAGATAGCCGTAGCTTTCCTCGGTGCCGAACACAAAGTTTTTCGCGCCGGCCCCGCCCTTTTCCCATGCGCGCATAACATCGGCGATCCACTTGAAGCCGGTAAGGCACTCGGCGCAGGCCGCGCCGTAGTGGGCGGCAAGGACCTTTTGCATGCCGGTAGTAACGACGCTATTGATCATGGCGGCGTTTTCCGGCAGCGTTCCCTGTTCTTTGAGGGAGAGGAAAATATAGTCCGCGAGGAGTACGCCCATCTGGTTTCCCGTAACAAGGGTGAAACCGTCCGCGGCATTGGGAACGGCAATCCCGAAACGGTCGGCGTCGGGGTCGGTGGCCATTACCACGTCGGCCTTTTCTTTGGCGCCCAGCTTGATGGCCATGTCCAGGGCCGCCGCTTCTTCGGGGTTGGGGAAAGCCACGGTGGGAAAATCCCCGTTGCCTTCGCGCTGTTCAGGCACGGTGATAACCTTGAGGCCCAGATCGCCCAATACTTTCTCCACGTGCATCGCGCCCGTACCGTGCAGGGGAGTATAGACGATCTTCACCTCTCCCGCCTTCTCCCTGATGAGGCCGGGCCTGAAAAGCCGGGACTTCACCATGGCCTGGTAAGGCTCGTCCACTTCTGTATCGATAATGTTGAGCAGCCCCCTGTCCAGGGCCTCCTGCCGAGCGATTTCCTTGATGATTGTGACCGAATTAACTTCGTCGATGATACCCGCGTCATGCGGGGGGACCACCTGGGAGCCGTCGTTCCAGTAGGCCTTGTAGCCGTTGTATTGGGGCGGATTGTGGCTCGCGGTAACCACGATGCCCGTGTCGCAGCCCAGGCGGCGGATGGCAAAGGAGAGTTCCGGCGTGGGCCTGAGGGAGGAAAAAAGCCAGGCCTTGATGCCGTTGGCGGCAAAAATCAGCGCCGCGGCCTCGGCGAATTCCACAGAGTAATGGCGGCTGTCAAAGGCAATGGCCGCGGAGAGTTTCCCGGCCGCGGCTTTTTCGGGAAAAGCCTTGATAAGGTAAGAAGAGAGGCCCTGAGTGGCGCTTTTTACCACCAGGGTATTCATCCGGTTATAACCGCCGCCGATTATCCCCCGCAGTCCCCCGGTACCGAATTCCAGGTTCCGGTAGAAACGGTCTTCCAGTTCCTTCCAGTCCTCCGAGGCCAGCAGTTTTTCCACCCCGGAGCGGAAACCCGCGTCCCTTTCCTTCGCTATATAATCCTTCGCCCGTTCAACAATACCATCCCGGTCCATAATCCCCCCTTTGCCCCGATTATCAGCCGTATATGGCTATCATTACGCCGGCGGCAATTGCGGTACCGATGACGCCGGAAACGTTGGGTCCCATGGCGTGCATCAGAAGGAAGTTCCCCGGATCGTACTCAAGGCCGACTTTGTTGGAGACGCGGGCGGCCATGGGCACCGCCGAGACGCCGGCTGAACCGATAAGGGGATTGATCTTCTCTTTCAGAAACAGGTTCATAATTTTGGCGACGATAATCCCCGTGGCGGTAGCAATGGCGAACGCCGCCAGGCCCATGACCACGATGATAAGCGAGGAGGGGTTGAGGAAGCGGTCCGGGGTCATCTGGCTGCCCACCCCCAGGGAGAGGAAGATCGACACGATATTGATAAGCTCGTTCTGCATGGTCTTTGAAAGCCGTTCCACCACGCCGCACTCACGGATGAAGTTGCCGAACATGAGACAGCCGATAAGCGGCGCCGCCGATGGAATAAGGAAGATAGAAAGGACGAACACCACCAGGGGAAAGAAGATTTTCTCAACCGTGGAAACGGGCCTGAGTTGTTTCATCCTGATAAGCCGTTCCTCTTTGGTGGTGAGGAGCTTCATGATGGGCGGCTGGATGATAGGCACGAGGGCCATGTAGGAATAGGCCGCCACCGCCACCGTTGCCAGCAGGTGGGGGGCCAGTTTCGCCGCGATGTATATCGTGGTGGGGCCGTCCGCGCCGCCGATGATCGCCACCGCGCAGGCTTCCTTGAGGTTGAAGGCGACGCCGGGCAGATAGTTGGCAATGGAGATGCCGAAGAGCGTGCCGAACACGCCGAACTGGGCCGCCGCGCCCAAAAGGGCCGTCTTGGGGTTGGCGATAAGGGGACCGAAATCGGTCATTGCCCCGATCCCCATAAAGATAATCATGGGGAAGAATTCATTGCCCACCCCGCCCTCGTAAATGATGTGGAGCATCCCGTGGGGGGCGTTTCCCATACCGGCAAAGGGAATGTTCACAAACGCCGTCCCGAAGCCGATGGGGATAAGGAGCAGCGGCTCAAAGTTCTTGACCGCGCCCAGGTAGATGATGAGGAAGCCCACGGCCACCATGAACAGTTCCTGCCAGCCGAAAATGGTGATCGGCAGGCCCGCGGGGGTCTCCATCGGTGTTTCGTTGTGTATAAAGGCAAAGATACCGGTGGTTCTCGCGAGATTAGCGAGGAAACTGCCCAGCGAAACACGGGGAAGGTCCGCGCTGTTGGGGATGATTCCGTCAAGGTTATAAATCGACGGAAGATCGTCACGCGAAGTCTGGGCCTGCGCCCTGGGCGTGAAAGCGGCGCCGAGAAAGGAAACCGCGAAAGCGCCGGCCAGAATGAGCAGGCAAACCCTGGTAACAAATACCGGATCTTTTTTGGTGTTCAGCATGTCTCCCTCCTCAACCGATTTCCGCTATGGGCTGCTGCGAGGCAACCTGCGCGCCGGCGGGCGCCAGAAAGTGAACCTTTCCGGCGGCGGTTGACTTGATTTCCAGTTCCATTTTCATGGACTCGATGATGACGATCGTATCGCCCGAGGCAACGGACGCGCCTTCGTTCACCGCGTAACGGAGAATGGTGCCCGCTACCGGGGCCGGTATAACCGTACCCGCGCCCGATGGCGCCGCCGCCGAAGGGGCCGCGGGAGCCGCCGCTGCCGCCACAGGCGCTTCCACCACCGGCGCCGCCGCCACGGGAGCCGCGCCGCTGCCGCCGATTTCCGCTATGGGCTGCTGCGAGGCAACCTGCGTCCCGGCGGGTGCCAGAAAGTGAATCTTTCCGGCGGCGGTTGACTTAATCTCCAGTTCCATTTTCATGGACTCGATAATGATAACCGTATCGCCCTTTTGCACTTCCGCGCCTTCGTTCACCGCATAACGGAGGACTGTGCCCGCCACCGGCGCGGGAATACGCACGCCGCCGGAAGAGCCGCCCGCGGCGGGAGCCGCCTGCGCCGCCCCGCCGGGAGCCGCGCCAAGCGCCACCGTCCCCGCGGGGGAAACCACCACCGCGTAGTTGGTGCCGTTCACGTTGACATTGTATTGTTCCGCCCGGCCCGGAGTCCTAGCGGCCGGAGCCGCCGCGGCCTCTTCGCTCTTGAAGACCACCGGTCCCTCGGCCCGTTTCTTGAAGAAATTGGGCGCCACTTTGGGGAACATCGCGTAAGTAAGCACATCCTCGGCGCTGACCGTCTCCGTTCCCAGGAGCTTTTTGGTCTCCGCTTCCAGTTTGTCGTATTCAGGGGGAATATCATCCGCCGGCCGGTGGGTGATTTCCTTTTCCATTTTAAGGCCCAAGAGGGCTTTAGCAACCACTGCGGGGTTTTTGGGGGCCGGGCACGCGCCGTATTTGCCCGCCATCAGGTCCTGGAATTCACCGGAAAGCCGGGTGTAACTGCCGAAGAGCACGTTGAACACCGCCTGGGTTCCCACGATCTGGCTGGTCGGGGTAACGAGCGGCGGATAACCGGCGTCTTTCTGGACAACCGCTATCTCTTTCAGGACCGCGTCTATCTTGTCCGAAGCGCCCTGCTCCTTGAGCTGGCTTTCCAGATTGGAAAGCATGCCGCCGGGTACCTGGCTCGCCAGAATGCGGGTATCCGCGCCCAGGAAACTCGATTCGAATTGCTTGTAGCGCTTGCGAACTTCCCGGAAATAGGCGGCGATTTCCAGCAGCAGCTTGATATCAAGGCCCGTATCGTACTCCGTGCCCCGGAAAATCTCCACCATGGTTTCGGTGGGACTGTGGCTGGTTCCCATTGCCAGCGAGGAAATAGTCGTGTCAAGAATCTCCGCGCCGGCTTCGGCGGCCTTCACCAGCGTCGCCACCGACATGCCCGTTGTGGCGTGGGAGTGAATCTCCACGGGAAGGTCCGTCACTTTTTTGATCGCCTTCACCAGATGGTACGCCTCGTAGGGCTTGAGGAGGCCGGACATATCCTTAATGGCGATGGAGTCCGCCCCGATGCCGGCATATTGCTTTGCCAGTTCCGCGTATTTCTCGATGGTGTGGAAAGGCGTTACCGCGTAGGAAATGGCCGCCTGGATGTGCTTGCCCGTCTTCCGGGCGGCGTCGGTAGCGGCCTTGAAGTTCCGGGGATCGTTTACCGCGTCAAAAATGCGGAAAATATCAACGCCGTCTTTGGCGGCGTATTCCACGAACTTCGCCACCACATCGTCGGCATAGTGCCGGTAGCCCAGCAGGTTCTGGCCCCGCAGCAGCATCATTATCTTGGTATTGGGCATGGCCTTTTTGAGTTTCTTCAGCCGTTCCCAGGGATCTTCATTCAAAAACCTGATACAGGAGTCGAAAGTAGCCCCCCCCCAGGCTTCCAGGGCGAAAAAGCCCGCCTGGTCGAGCTTGCCGCAAATGGGCAGCATGTCCGCAGTAACCATGCGGGTGGCGAACAGGGACTGATGAGCGTCCCGCAATACAAGGTCAGTCAATTTAACGTTAGGCATTTTTCCCTCTTTAGTTATTTTTTTGGTATTCAGTAACCGCCGCCGAAATGGCCGCCGTTACCGCGGCGTTCCCCGCGCCGGAGGCCGCCGGGCCGGTCTTTCCCGCCGGAGACGGCGCGTCTTTGTTCAGGCCCAGGGCATTAAAAATCTTCCCCATTACAGTAACGGCGATGATCAGGACAATCAAAAACCCAAACACAGTTCCCATGCCCAAGAGAGTCATAACCCCGCTTTGGCCCAACATTTCCGCAATAGTCATAAATCCTCCGTTTATGTTGAAATTATATTGAAACCGTCCCCGGCCGGGGCGGATATCAATGCATATTTAATTGTACGCATAATTGGCGGATAATTGCAAGCGG
>JAISYA010000091.1 GCA_031270205.1 Treponema sp. | reverse complement strand
GTGGCAAAAGCCGGGATCTTCTGGTACTGTCCCCGGTTTTCTACGTTTTGGAGACCGGTTACCTCCCCGTGCGGCTTATTATCGGGTGTCTTTTTCGGCAACGGCGTGTTCCCTCAGTTGCCTTCGCGCGCTGCAATTCCAATTGATTCGTTTGTAACCGGCTCATCTAACCACAATATCCACGGCGGCGTTTGCCCCGCTTTCGTCTTCCACTGTTATGCGATGAGCCCCCCGGAGCAGGGGCAGCACATACACCCCCGCCTGATTGAGAACGCCTTGAAGGACATCATCGACATACACAAAAGCCTCCGCTCCAAAACCGGCGGTTTCGATCCTGATGGCCTGGGCTTCGGGGGGAAGGCCGGGATCGATATAAAAAGCCGAACCGGAAACGGGGATGCGGATATACGCGCGGCCGTCCGGATCAGCGGGCAGGCCGGAGGACGCGGCGCGGCTTCTGACATTTCCGGCGCGAAAGCGTTCCCGCAGCCATGCCTGGTACTCCGGCGGATACACCGGCTCCGTCCCCGGCCGGCGGTGCCATGAACAGGCGGCGGGAAGGTGTTGGGAGCGAATCCATTCACGCACCGTGCCGGTACAGGCGGGACCGGCGGCCATTCCCGAAAGAGCGCATATTTCCGTTGGCCGCAAGTCGCCGGGAGCCGTCGAACGCATGGTTTGATGCAAAGCGCCCCCTTCCGCGCCCTTCGCCGCTGGCGCGGATTGTTCCAGGGCGCGGAGCAGATCCGCGGCGATCCGCGCGGGAATGGAACTGCCGGTTCTTCCCACTACGGTTTCCCCCGAAAAATTGCCCATCCATACCCCCACGGTAAAACGCGCCGTGGCGCCCAAAGCCCAGATGTGCTGAAACTGGTTGGCTGTTCCGGTTTTGAATATCGAGGGAAAATCCGTTGCCAGAGTCGGCGCGGGGCCGAAGCCGATAAAACGGCTCGCCCTGTCGGCGAGTATATCCGAGACAAGCCATGCGCTGTCAGGTGACATTACCTGCCGCGTCTGGAAAGGCCGCTCCGGCAAATCCGCGAAGAAGCGAATCTCCGCGATCCGCCCGCCCCGGGGAAAAGCCGAAAAGGCCCGGACCAGTTCTTCAAGACTCACCTCCGCATTACCCAGGGCAAGCCCCACGCCGTTAGTCCCCATGCTTCGGGAAATGGAATCAAAGCCGAGGCTTGAAAGGTACTCCTCAAAAGCGCCGACCCCCAGCCGTTCCAAAAGATAAACCGCGGGAACATTCAGCGAGGAGGCAAGCGCCACCCTGAAACGTACCGGGCCGTTAAAGCGGCGGTTAAAATTCGAGGGGCTGTAGGCTTCGCCGCCGCCGAATACCGTCGGAATATCGGGAAGAATATCGTTGGCGCTCAAACCCTTTTCCAGGGCAAGGGCGTACAGGAACGGTTTAAGACAGGACCCCGGCTGGTTTTCAACCTGTACGCCGTCGATCTTGCCGCCGATCTTTTCATTGAACCACGAGGCCGACCCCACATAAACCAGCGCCCCGCCGCTTTCATTGTCCAGCGCCAGAAGCGCCCCGTTGCTCACGCGGTTGTTTTCCAGCAGGGCAAGTTCCGCGGCCAGCAGCTTTTCCGCATACAACTGCAGCTCCAAATCCAGCGTGGTTCGCAGCGGCCCGCGCCCCGTCTTTGCCGGCACAGGCGGCGGATTGTTACGGTACACCGCCGCGGCGCGCCCGGTAAAATGCGGCGCGTAAAAAGGACTCTTCAGTTCCGCGGCCTCAAGCGGCGCGGCTTCAGAGGCCGCCTCCGCGAGCGCCGCTTCGTCCAGGTTAAGCCGGCAGTAGCGCGAAAGGGCCAGGGCGGCCTGTACCGCGGCGTCGGGATTGAGCGCCGGATCGAACAGGGCCGGCCGCCGGGGTATCACCGCAAGCAGCGCCGCTCTGGTATCGTCCAGCCGGGCAATTTCCCTGCCGAAGCGCGCCCGCGTCATTGCGGGCAGGCCCTCAATATTGCTGCCGAAGGGAATACCGTTGATCCAGAGTTCAAGGATTTGCTTTTTGGAAAGCCGCGCCTCAATCCGTAGCGCGTCAAACGCCTCGCGCGCCTTTCCCATCAGCCCCGGCGGACGCGGTTTCACCAGCCGGGCAAGCTGCATCGTAATGGTTGAAGCCCCGGAAACGGTACGGCCCGCCCGCCAATTCCGCAGGGCCGCCGCCGCGACCGCCAGCGGGTCCACCCCCGGATGCAGATAAAAACGCCGGTCCTCCGCGCGGATAAACACCCGCAGCGCGCCCGGTGGTATCTCATCCAGCGAAGCCCATTCCCGCTTTACCCCGTCCTCCGCGGGAAACACCCGCAGCGCCGCACCGTTCCGGTCCAGCACGGCAAAGCCGCGGGAACGCCCCCGGTAAGCCTCCAGTTCGGCATACGGAATGGCGCGCAGGGCCAGGCGCGGCAAAAGCGCGCAGGCAAGCAAACCCGCGGTCAATTTTATAAACCGGGACGTTTTTTCACGAAACATCATTTTCCCCGTAATACCTCAATGAGTTTGATGGCGGGCAGGAAATAATTCAAGTAGACGATACCAGTCCGCCCGCGACCCGTTGCGCCCCACTGTATATAGTGGTATACTGCCAAAAACTCCGCTACATGTAGTGTAAGAAAAGGATTGGGGAATGAAAGTACAACGGTTATTCACGGACCGGGCCGGCGGCCCGTATCATGATATTGCGTGGGAGAGGCGGAAAAGCGAAATCCGCAATCCCGACGGGAAGGCGATTTTTTCCGAGGATACGGTGATTGTGCCCTCCTTCTGGAGCCAGATTGCGGCGGATATTATCGCGCAGAAATATTTCCGCAAAGCCGGAGTCCCGGCGGACAAAATATACGAATGGAAAAAGTGGGGCCTGGGCGAAGACAAAACCCGTGGCAGCGGGCGGGACGGAGACCCCGGCGGCGCCCTGCCCGAAGACGGGGCGGAACACGATGCCCGGCAGGTGTTCCATCGGCTGGCCTTTACCTGGATGGACTGGGGCAGGCGGAACCGCTACTTTGACGGCGAGGAAGACGAGCGGGCTTTTTACGATGAGACCTGCTATATGCTGGCCCATCAGCTTGCCGCGCCCAACAGCCCCCAGTGGTTCAACACGGGCCTCTTTTCAGTGTACGGCATTGA
Organism: Treponema sp.; assembly: GCA_031270205.1. Taxonomy (GTDB): domain Bacteria; phylum Spirochaetota; class Spirochaetia; order Treponematales; family Breznakiellaceae; genus WQXQ01. The sequence goes on along the minus strand of JAISYA010000091.1, from coordinate 3,502 downwards.
CGGGCCTGCCCAGGGGCATTACTACTTTGATCCTGAAAAAGATCAACTGGTAAAATCCGACAGCGCCTACAAGCGGCCGCAGCCGCATGCGTGTTTTATTCTTTCGGTGGAAGACGATCTGGTGAACGAGGGCGGCATCATGGACCTGGTCACCAGGGAGGCCCGCCTGTTCAAATACGGATCGGGCACGGGTTCCAACTTTTCCCGGATTCGCGGCGTGAACGAGCGGCTCTCAGGCGGCGGGGTTTCTTCCGGCCTGCTTTCGTTCCTTAAAATCGGGGACCGTTCCGCCTCGGCGATTAAATCGGGCGGCACTACGCGGCGGGCGGCCAAGATGGTTACGCTGGACGCGGATCATCCCGATGTTGAGAAATTCATCAACTGGAAGGCCGATGAGGAGTACAAGGTCGCCGCCATGGTAACCGGTTCGGCAATGGTAAAGAAACACCTTGAGGGAATCAAAAAAGCGCTGGCTGTGTTCCGCGGCCCGGAGAGCGACCGGTTCAACGCGGAGAAAAATCACGAGCTTGCCGCCGTCCTTCGCGCCGCGTTGGCCGACAAGATTCCGCCCACCTGCCTGTACCAATTGCTGCGGCGGCTTGAACAGGGTGATGAGGAAGTGAGCGCCGCGCTTTATTCTACCGCCTGGGACGACGACGCCTACAATACCGTTTCCGGCCAAAGCTCCAACAACAGCCTGCGGGTGAGCGACGATTTTATGCGGGCGGCGCTGAGAGACGCCGACTGGAATCTGACCAGCCGTACCACCGGCAAAGCGGTAAAGACCGTAAAGGCCCGCAAACTCTGGGCGGATATTGCCCGCACCGGTTGGCAGTGCGCCGACCCGGGTTTGCAGTACCACACCACGATCAACGACTGGCACACCTGCCCGGCGGGCGGCGAGATCCGCGCCTCCAATCCCTGCTCGGAATACATGTTTCTGGACGATACCGCCTGCAACCTCGCTTCAATAAATCTGGCGGCCCTATACGACCAAAAATCGAAAACGTTTAATGTCGAAGGCTGCCTGCACGCCATCGGGATTTGGACTACGATACTCGAAATCTCCGTGGTAATGGCCCAGTTCCCCGCGCCGCGGATCGCGGAGCTTTCCTACCAGTACCGGACCCTGGGTCTCGGTTACGCCAACCTCGGCGCGCTGCTTATGATCATGGGGCTGGCCTATGATTCCGAAGAAGGCCGCGCCGTGGCGGGCGCGCTTTCGGCGCTGCTTTCCGGGGAGGCGTATGCCCAATCCGCCCGCATGGCCGCCGAGATGGGGCCTTTCCCCCGTTACGGCGAGAATGCCGAACACATGCTCCGCGTTATCCGCAACCACCGCCGGGCGGCGAATAACGCCCCCGGCGCCGAATACGAAGGCCTGCACACGATACCGCGGGGGATCGACCCCGCTTACTGCCCCGCCTATTTGCTGGAAGCCGCCAAAGCCGCCTGGGACCGCGCGCTGGAATTGGGCACGGCCCACGGCTACCGCAACGCGCAGGTCAGCGCTATCGCCCCGACCGGCACCATAGGCCTGCTCATGGACTGCGACACCACCGGCATTGAGCCTGACTTTGCCCTGGTCAAATTCAAAAAACTCGCCGGCGGCGGTTACTTCAAGATCATCAACCAGTCCGTGCCCCCGGCGCTCGAAGCCCTGGGATATTCGCCGCAGGCAATCGAAAAAATCATCGCCTGCGCCACGGGCCGGAAAACGCTCTCCGGCGCTCCGTCGATCAATCCGGAAAGCCTCAAGGCCGGCGGCTTTACCCCCGAGGCAATCGCCGCCGCCGAAGAGGCGGTAAAGACCGCCCTCAACCTTGAAGGGGTTTTCAATCCGTGGATATTGGGAAAAGATTTTGTCGAGAAAGCCCTGCGCGTTCCGGAGTCGACCTGGTCCCTGCCGGGTTTCAGCCTGCTCAAACACCTCGGGTTTACCCCCGAAGACATCGCCGCGGCGGAACTGTTCGCCTGCGGCGCCATGGGCCTTGAAGGCGCGCCGGGCCTCAAAAAAGAACATTACGCGGTTTTTGACACCGCCACCCCGTCGGGGAAAAACGGCAGGCGCTCCATTCCCTGGACCGCCCACATCGGCATGATGGCCGCCGTACAGCCCTTTATTTCCGGGGCCATTTCCAAAACCATCAACATGCCCAACTCGGCGAATTACGAGGACGTACAGGGCGCCTACATGCTTTCCTGGAAGAGCGCGCTGAAAGCGGTGGCCCTGTACCGTGACGGCTCAAAACTGTCCCAGCCCCTTTCCTCTTTCGCCCCCGGCGTCGACCCGCTAGCCGACATGATTCTCAAAGTGGAGCGGGGGCTTGACGCGCCGACGCCCCCGGCGGCCGACAGCCGCAGGGCCAAAGTCCGGGGCATCCGCAAGTCCCTGCCCAACCGCCGCATGGGTTACACGCAAAAAGCGAAAATAGGCGGCCACTCGATTTTTATCCGCACCGGCGAATACGAGGACGGCAGCCTGGGCGAAATTTTTCTTGACATGCACAAGGAAGGCGCGGCCTTCCGCAGCCTGCTCAACGGCTTTGCCATTACCGTTTCCCTGGGCCTGCAATACGGCGTGCCGCTGGAGGAGTATGTGGACGCCTTCACGTTCAGCCGCTTTGAACCCAACGGCATGGTTCAGGGCCACGACTATGTAAAAATGGCCACGAGCGTCATCGATTACATTTTCCGCGACCTCGCGATAAGTTACCTCAAGCGCAGCGACCTGGGCCAGGTAAAACCCGAAGACCTGCTTGCCACCGGCACCAAGGGCGACTCCGGGGAGAGCGAAGTGAAACACCGTTACGGTGAAAAGCACAGCGCCGGTTTCAGGCCCCACGAAAACGCGCCCGCCGCCAGGGTTTCGGCCGCGCCCCTTGCGGCCGGGGGGGCGGCCCCCAAATCAGGCCCCGGCGGCGAAAGCGCAAAAGCCCCGGCCCCGCTCCGGCCTGAAGAAAGCGAGGCGCTCAAAATCGCCCAGGCGCGGATCAGGGGCTACGAGGGCGACTCCTGCCCCTCCTGTGGCTCCTTCACCCTGGTACGGAACGGCACCTGCATGAAGTGCGACACCTGCGGCGGCACTACCGGCTGCAGCTAAAAGCGGGATGAACCGACCGGTTCCGCTCAGGAAACGCACGGCGTAAGCCGTGTAGATGGCTAATGCAACACAGCGTAGGCCCAGTGACCGCCCCTGTTGCCGTAGACCGCGCGGCGGCTTTAGCCGGCGCAGTGGCCCGCTCAGGAAACGCACGGCGCAAGCCGTGTAGATGGCTACAGCGGCATAGCGTAGGCCTAGTGGCCGCCCCTGTATGCCGTAGACCGCGCGCCGGCTTTAGCCGGCGCAGTGGCCGCCCAAGCCTGGAACCGACCGCTTTCGCTGAAAAAAACTTGCATTTTCCGCATTTACGTCTTATTTTTAGTATAAACGGGCACAGCAAAACCGGAGAGTTTGCGTCAAGCCCGGTAAGGAGTCCTACCATGAATGATGCCTGTTATG
>JAISYA010000068.1 GCA_031270205.1 Treponema sp. | reverse complement strand
CGAAACGCCGCCGATACCCGCAAAATAAGCGACGGTATTGACGCTACGCTTGGCCTCTCGTTGAACCTTCCCCCGGTTCCGCTTGCCGGCTTTTCGCAGCGGACAAGCAGGGGCGCGGCAACCGGCAGCCCTCTGGGCATCAATCTTTCCGGCTCGCTTACAGGAAAGAGTTCCGCTGATGAAACGCCTCCGCCGTATCCCTTTCCCCAATCCTCCTGGGACTTTGATTCCGCCAGGGCGGGCGGCGAACTTTCCTGGTCACCGGGGATCTTGCAATTCAAAACAAAACTGGGATATACCGCCGCCGCGGACAAGGAAGCAAAATGGGACACGGCGTTCACCGCGGGCGTCCGCTTCAAGCCGGGCCGGCTCAGCGTAAAAGCCGCGTCGCTGGATTTTCCCGGCAAATGGAAATGCACGGTTTCGTGGCGGCTGGAGAAAAAATGAACCTACAGCAGCAGCGCTACAATGGCCTGGACGATTTCCCCGATGGGGAGAATGGTAATACCGGAGCGGTTTTGAATGATGATAATGATGAATAGCAGCGGCGTCCCAATCCGCATGATCCGGTATTCCGTTGCGGGCGCAAGGTTAAGGCCGGAAAACACAATGTGGCTGCCGTCCAGGGGAGGGATGGGGATCAGGTTGAACACGAACAGCCCAAAGTTGATAAAGGCGGCGTAGTATATGCCGAGGATGATCGCTTCAACGGCGGCGTTGTGTACGCCGGCGCGGTTAAGAATCAGCCCCTTGAGGGCAAGGGTCAACACCAGCCCCAGGACAAAATTGGAGAGCGGGCCGGCGGCGGCAATCAGGGCCTTGTCCCGCCGGGGATGGCGCAGGCGTTCCGGGTTGAACTGCACCGGCTTTGCCCAGCCGAAACCGGCAAACACAATAAACAGAAAACCGATAATGTCGATGTGCTTCAGCGGGTTCAGAGTAATTCGCCCCCGCTCTTTCGCCGTGCTGTCCCCCAGCTTCCAGGCGCAGAGGGCATGACAACACTCGTGGACGGTCAGGCCCAAAAGGACGCCGGGAATAGAATAGAGTTGGCTCTGCCAGTTCATTGTTGCATGATAAAGCAAAGCGCGGTCTGTGTTAAGCCTCGCCGCAATACCCACGTTTTGGAACAGGCCCGAATGTTTTGCAAACCGGCCACGGGGCCTGCCCTGCGGGGCCATTAGAACTTAATCTCAAAAGCGCGGCAGCCGGCGGGCAGCCGTTTTTCGCATCTAACCTGATCGACTCTGGCACCCGGCGGCCCGCGCTGGAGCCACCGGAGCAAACTATCGAGCTTTTCGCCCGCGCCCTCAGCCCAGACTGCCACATCGCCGTTATATTCATTTCGTACCCAGCCGGAAAGGCCCAGGCGGCGGGCCTCGGTGTAACAGGTGTAGCGGAAGCCTACCCCCTGTACCCGCCCGCTCACCTGGGCATGGAAGGCGGCGCGGGCGCTTTTTTCGTTCATGTATCGTCTTCCTGTTCGTCACAAAAGCGCTGAATCACCTCGGGCGAAAAGCCCTCGCTCTTCAGGCTCAACCGCAGGGAGCGGCGGGCATCGGCCGCGGGCATGGCCCCGGCAGCGCGGAAGCCCCGCAAACGCCGCTGTTTTTCCATAAAGCGCCCCAGCAGGGCCAGCTCGGCATCCGCATTCAGGACCAACCGCAGCGCGGCGGCGGCGTCCTCCCGGCCTATGCCGCGGCCGCGGAGCGCGGAAAGCAAGCGCCGGGGGCTGTCCCGCCGCCGGCCAAGCCGCGTTTCAAGCCAGAGCCGGGCAAACCGGCGGTCGTCCACCAGCCCCATTCCGGCAAGCCGGAAGACCACGGCGCGCACGCAGGCCGCCTCGTTCCCCCGCCGTTCCAGTTTGCGGCAAAGGCCCGAAACGGTCTGTTCCGCCCGGGCGACCAGCCGCAGCGCGGCCCGTTCCGCCCGCCAACAGGCCGAGGCAAAGCGAAGCCCCGCCGTCTCATCGGCGCTTAGCTCGCGGCCCTCGGCCGCGCCGGGGATACAAAGGCTTTCATCGGTAAATACAGGAGGCAGATAGCAGGTTTTGAACGAAAAAAGAGAACCGTCGGAAAGCTCAATCCGCCGCAGCTCCGCGCCGGTTCCCGCTTTTATCGAAACGATTGTCATTGCCGGAAGCGCCGCCCGGACGCGAAGCCGCCCGCTGCAGGGACGGCTTCGCGTTTTCGCGGAAACCCCAAACGCGGTGGTACGTTACCGCTTGGAGAACTGGAAGCGCCGCCGCGCGCCGCGCCGGCCGAACTTTTTCCGTTCCACCATGCGGGGATCGCGGGTAAGGTAGCCGTTGCTCCGCAGGCTGGTGTAATTGGCGGGATCCACCTGGCAGAGGGCGCGGGCCAAACCGTGGCGGCACGCGCCGGCCTGGCCGTTGGAACCGCCGCCGTACACGTTGATCAAAATGTCAAACTTGTTTTCGCTGGTGGTAACCATCAGGGGCTGGCGCACCATCTGGGCGTGTTCACCCTGGGGAAAATAGTGGGCCAATTCCTTGCCGTTTACCGTGATTTTACCGATTCCGTCCCGAACATATACGCGGGCTACCGCGGTTTTCCGTCTGCCTGTACCGATTCCCAGATTCTTAACCATGCATATACCTCTTATAATTCAATCGGCGTCGGATTCTGCGCGCCGTGGGGATGGGCCGCCCCGGCATAGACCCTGGCGTTTTTCGCCAGTTTCCGGCCCAGCGGTCCTTTGGGAAGCATGCCCTTAATGGCGTTTTCCAGCGGCGCCGTGGGATGCCGGGCAAGCACTTTTTCGTAATTGTGGGACTTTAGCCCGCCGGGATAGCCCGAATGACGGTAATACATCTTCTGCTGGGCCTTTCTGCCGGTTAGCACAGCCTTTTCCGCGTTCACCACCACTACAAAATCCCCGATTTCCTGATGCGGAGTGAAAATCGCCTTGTTTTTGCCTCTGACAATGGACGCGGCCCTTGCCGCGACCCTGCCCAGCACCTTGCCTTCAGCGTCAATAACGAACCATTTCCGTTCTACCGACGCGGGTTTTACAAACACTGTTTTCATTTTATAACCTTCTCAAAACATTCAAAACTGGTAACGGGAGCTTTATCATGCCATAACGGGGAAGTAGAGTCAAGGCATTTCG
>JAISYA010000018.1 GCA_031270205.1 Treponema sp. | reverse complement strand
ATTAAACCAAAGAACCCGCTTGCGCGGGGGAGGGTATAAAAAACTTCCTATCGAACGAGCCTCCGATCAAGTTAAGCAGCGCTAAAGATACCGCGGGGCTTGCCCCGCGGAGGCTCATTGGCACATACGGTGCGGGCGGCATACCGTGCGGCGCTATAAGCGCGGGCCGCGCGGGAAACACCCGCCACAGGCCGCGCGCACAGGCGCTGGTATCCGCCGTATCCCTTTCCCTGCGCTGATCCCGCCCTGTTCCGCCTTGCCGCGAGAGCGATTAATCCCTTTCAATACAGCCTATGTCGATCCCACAACATAGGCTATGTCGATCTCACTACATAGGCTATGTCGATCTCACAACATAGGCTATGTCGATCTCACAACATAGGCTATGTCGATCCATCCATATAGCCTATGTCGATCCATCCACATAGCCTATGTCGATCCATCCACATAGCCTATGTCGATCCATCCATATAGCCTATGTCGATCCCACAACATAGCCTATGTCGATCCATCCACATAGCCCATATCGATCCATCCACATAGCCTATGTCGATCCATCCACATAGCTTATGTCGATCCATCCACATAGCCTATGTCGATCCCGCAATATAGCTTATATCAATTGGGGACTATCAGCGGTCCGCGGGTACATTTCTGGGTATGGTAGTGGTATACGGATTGCAAGTAAACGCCGATGCCCTGATAGAAAACAGGCATGGAAAACAGGCGCGCCTTGCGCCCTCCCTTTTCCCCTGCTATAATGCATAGAGGAGACGCCATGAAAATCAGCAAAAAAACCTTCGGGGTTCTTTCCAACGGGAAAAAAGTATCCCTCTATATCCTGAAAGCGGGGGAACTGAAACTTGCCCTTACCAATTACGGGGCGGCATGGACCAGCCTTTTGGTTCCGTCAAAAAAAGGGCGGAAAGACGACGTGCTTCTGGGCTATTCCGGCATGGAAGGTTACCTTAACAACAAGCCCTTCCTGGGCGTTACGGTCGGCCGTTTTGCCAACCGAATCAGGGGCGCGGCCTTTTCCCTGAACGGCGCGCGATACGCCCTTGATGCCAATGACGGCGCGAATACCCTGCACGGCGGCTTTCGCGGTTTTGACAAGCTCCTCTGGAAGGCCGAGGCATACGAGGAAAGTGAGGGCGTGTTTGTGCGCTTCGAGCTGGAAAGCCCGGACGGGGACGGCGGCTATCCGGGGCGCCTGAAAGCGGCGGTCAGTTACGGACTGACCAAAGCCAACGAACTCATCGCCAGTTACGAGGCCAGGGCCGACGCCCCCACGCCGGTGAACCTTACCAATCACTCCTATTTCAACCTGGCCGGAGAGGGGAAGGGAACGATCCTTTCCCATGAACTGCGCCTGCATTCTTCCGCGTACATAGAAGTTGACGCGGAGCTTGTGCCGACCGGCCGGCTGGTTTCGGTCCGGGACAGCTCCTTCGATTTCAAAACCCGCAAGCCCATTAATCGCGATCTAAGGTCCGAATACGGCGGCTCAGGCGGGCCGGCCGCGCCGGAAGGCTACGATCACTGTTTTGTGGTAGATGGGGCGCCGGGGAAATTGCGTCCCTGCGCCGAGGTATTCGAGCCGGACTCTGGCAGGATCATGAAAGTGTTCGCCACCCAGCCGGGTGTCCAGCTTTACACCGGAAACATGCTCACCGGGACTGCCGGCAAGCAGGGCTCCTGCTATACCAAACATACCGGTTTCTGTCTTGAGACCGAACATTTCCCGGATTCTCCCAACCAGAGCGGCTTTCCCCCCTGTGTTTTCGCTCCGGGGAATGACTACCACGAGAAGACGGTGTTCGCGTTTGACTGGTAACTCACCTATCGCCCAAAACCATTGAGAAAAACCCGGCAATCCGCTATGCTGTTTTTATGGTAACTATCGCTTTTACCGGGGGCGGTACCGGCGGACATGTCTATCCGGGACTGGCGGTGGCAGCGGAACTGCGGCGGCGGCTTGCGGGCCGGGACTGCCGGCTCTTCTGGATAGGTTCCAATAAAGGCATGGAAAGACCCCTGGTAGAAGAGGCGGGCCTTGAGTTTTTCGGCGTTCCCGCGGGGAGGCTCAGGCGCTACGTTACGCTAAAAACAGTTCCCGATTGTTTCAGGGTCCTCGCCGGTTTTTTTGCCGCGCGGCGGATTTTGAAAAAAGAAAAGCCTGTCCTGCTTTTTTCCAAAGGCGGCTTTGTGAGCGTGCCGCCCTGCGCCGCCGCCGCTTCCCTGGGCATTACGGTGTTTACCCACGAATCCGATTATAGTCCCGGCCTTGCTACGCGGATCAACGTCCGCCTGGTGACCCGCACCGGCGGCAGGGTCTTTACCTCCTATGAAGGCACCGCCCGTTTCCTCCCCGCCGCCGCGCAGGGGCTGGTGACGGTAAGCGGCAACCCGGTACGTTCCTCTTTCCGTTCCGCCGACGCCGCCAGGGGAAGGGCGTTTTTGGGCCTGGGACCGCGGGCGCGGATATTGCTGGTACTGGGCGGCAGCCAGGGGGCGAAGGAAATAAACGAGCTGGTCCGCGCCGCCCTGGGCGAACTGACCCGGCATTACACGGTAGTGCATCAGACCGGCTCCGCCGCCGAATGGGAAACGCCCGCTTCGGAACGTTACCGGCCGTTTGCGTACATCAGGGAAGAGATGCCCCACCTTCTGGCCGCGGCTGAACTGGTGCTGGGCAGGAGCGGCGCGGGCACGGTCTGGGAAAGCGCCGCCCTCGGCAAGCCCATGCTGCTTGTCCCGCTGCGGGGTTCCGGCACCAGGGGGGACCAGGTGGAAAACGCCCGCTTTTTTGAAAAAGCCGGCGCGGCCCTGACGCTGTCGGGCGAAAACGCCAGTCCCGCAAATGTTGCAAAAGCCGTAAACGCCCTTGCCGAAGACGAAGACAAACGCCTGCGCATGGCAGCCGCCTCGCTCCAAATCGGCGCGGCAGACGCTTCGGCCCGGATCGCGGAGGTCCTCGCCCAGGCGCTTGATACTTACGGCGGGGAAAACCGATGAATTTCGCGGTAATAGATATGGTATTTATAGCGCTGATTGTTATTTTTACCCTGCGCTGCGCCCTCAAAGGTTTTATCAGTGAACTGATGTCCATGGCTTCGATTGTGCTCGGCCTTCTTTCGGCCCTGTATTTCTACAAAAACGGCGGCGCGTTTGTCAGAGTCAAATTCATGCCGGAAATGAAAATCATTCCTGAGGTAATCGCCTTTATCGCCCTCTTCCTGATTGTGTTTGTGGTCATCAAACTGCTGGAAGCCATGCTGAAAGAAATTATCGAAGGGATCAGGCTCGGTTCGGCGGATCGTTTTTTGGGAATACTCTTCGGTTTTATTGAGGGGATCATCGTGGTAAGCCTGGTTCTGTTCCTGCTGAGCGTGCAGCCGCTCTTTGAGAGCGGCCCCCTGCTGGAGAAAAGTCTCTTCGCGAAGGTCCTGCTGCCCTTTATTACCGGAATGGGGAGCGCCGCCGGTGTTTGAAAACATTATCGCCCAGGACGCGGTTCTCCAGCTTGCGGAAGACATTCCCGCCGGCCGCCTTGCCCCTTCCATGCTGTTTTTCGGCCCCGCAGCGTCAGGAAAGGGCAGCGCCGCCCTGGAACTGGCCCGTGTCCTTTCCTGCGAAAACCGCGCCCTCTGGAACTGTCCCTGCCCCGCCTGCGCCCGGCACCGTTACCTGATACACGCGGACCTTTTAAGCCTCGGCTCCCGCCCCTTTGCCGCCGAAATCGCCGCGTCCGCCGCCGCTTTTTCGCGGGAGCCCTCTTCGGCGGCGACGAGGCTCCTCTTTATCCGCTCGGTGCGGAAACTCCTCTCCCGCTTTTCCCCGGTACTCTGGGAAGACGATTCCAAACTGGGAAAAATCAGCCCGCTGTTACAATCGCTGGAAGAGGAGCTTGATGAATTTGAGGCCGAAAGCGGGCGGATGCCGGAGGACTCAGGCGGCGCGGCCTCCCCGCCGGAAAAACTCATCAGCGTGATTTTGAAAAACGCCTTCAAACTTGAGGACGAGGGCGTGGGGGATGTCATTCCTGTCGCGCAGATACGGCGGGCCGCCTACTGGGGCCGGCTTGCGCCTAACGGCAGGCGCAAAGTCCTCCTCATTGAAAACGCCGACCGTATGCAGGAAGGGGCCAGGAACTCGCTGCTTAAGATACTTGAGGAGCCGCCCGCTTCCTTGAGTATTGTGCTTAGCTCCCAGCGGCGTGAGGCGATTATGCCCACGATTCTTTCGCGCCTGCGGCCCTACCGTTTTTTGAAACGGGACGGGGAGCGGGAGCGGGAAATTATCCGCCGGGTTTTTCGGGATTCTGCCGGCCATATAGCGGGAAATCTTCCGGCCGGGGATAAACGCGCCGGCGCGGATCAGGCGCCGGCCGGACTTATCAGCGCGTATCTTGATTCTTTTCTTCCCCAGCCGCTTGAAAAACTCTACCCCCTGGCGGCGTTTTTTATCGCCTCCGTAGCGAGAATGGCGGCGATGTCCCTCAAAAAAAAGGGCGCAAGCGCAATTCCGGCGGACCTCGCGGCCCTGGGCGCCCATTGCGCGCCCATCGCCGAAGATGCCGGTTTTGGGCGCGCCCTGAACGCCAGGGACGTAATCGCGGCGGTTCTTTCCTCGTCCTCGAATTTTGAAGCCCGCTCTTTTCCCCGCTTTCTCCGCCAGATCCTCGATCTGGTCAGCCATGTTTACCGGGAAGAGGCCGGCCCCCATTTCATTGCGCAGAACGATATATGGCGAAAGTACACCGCCCGGGCGGAAGCGGCGGCGGGAGTTTGGAATCAGAGTCCCGCCCTTGCCCTGGAAGCGCTTTTTTACCGCCTGAAGGAAACGTTATGCGAAGCGCGTCTTGATACGGATTAGAAAAGGTTTCATGTAGTCCTGGAACCAGTAAAATTATCCTTACAATATGAAGTGCCCCCTGTGATATTAAACGTGGGTTCACTGCTTGGCAGGCTATCCATAAAATAACACAGGAGACACTTCATATTGTCTAATCCTTACCTTGTTTACTTCTTCGCCAAATACTTACGCATATCAATAGCCACCGCGACAAGGATGATTGCACCCTTGATGATGTACTGCATATCGCCTGAAACACTGAGCCATTGCAGGGCAACGCTTATTATCTGCAAGAGGATGACGCCGGTTATAATACCACTGATCTTGCCCACCCCGCCGGTGAAGCTCACGCCGCCGATGACGCACGCGGCAATGGCATCCAGCTCGGCGTTGACCCCGGTGGCCGGGCTGTTGGACCCTATGCGCGCGGCCTCAATAAAACCGGAGAATCCGTAGAGTATCCCGCCCATCATAAAAACCCAAATAATCGTTTTCATGACCGAGATACCTGAAACGTTGGCCGCTTCCGGGTTTGCGCCAACCGCGTACATATTTTTGCCTAAAGTCGT
>JAISYA010000252.1 GCA_031270205.1 Treponema sp. | reverse complement strand
AGCGGCGGCGGCCAGGGAGGGGGCGCGCAGGGAGGCATCGGCACCATACGCATCGGCCTCGGTTTGGGCAGCGCCGGCAGCGCTGCCGGCGCTGCCGGCGGCAAGAGCGTCCGCACCGCGGTTCCCGACGCCGCCGAATTGACCGGCATAACGTTCAAAGTACACCTTACCGGGCCGGGCGGAACCATTGACCGCGACTTCGGCCCGCAGGGCGGGACTATTGACGTGGCGGCCGGTTCCTGGGACATCATCGTCAAAGCCTACAACAGCGAGCCGCGCCTGCGCGGCCTGGCCGAGCAGACCATCAGCGTAGCGCCCGGCGGCTCGCAGACCATCAGCGTTACCGCGGTAATCGGGGTAAAGAGCGAAGCGGACCTGATGGACGTGCTGGATTTCTTCGCGAGCGGCCTATACAACGACAGCGACACTTCGCGGGAAAACCTCATCGTAGTGGAACAGGATTTCGACATCACCCAATTCATCCATATCGGTAACCCCTGCAAGTATACGGTTATTGCCGAACCGGGGGCGACTCGGACCATACGCCGCCTAAGCAGTTCCGGATACCCGGCCTTTATAAACGTGGGTGACGGCGTACTTACCCTGGGCAGAGCCGGGGAAACGGGGAAGCTGCTCTTTGACGGGCAGGGAATCGCTTCCCCCGGCGGAGCCGGTTTCCTGCAAGCACATTCCAACGGCTCGGTAATCATAGACGGCAATACCGAAATAACCCGGATGCAGGACAGCAACGGATATACGGCCATCTTGTGCGAGAACCGCGTTGAAATGCGGGGCGGGAAGATTACCAACTGCGTATCCGCGGCCGTGTTCACCGATGAAAAAGGCGGCGCGGTTACGGTCAACGGCGGCCAGTTTACCATGAGCGGCGGGGAGATCAGCGGGAATTTCGTAACCGCGACCGGGGCCGCCGGAGGCGGCGTCCTCGTGAAGGGTACCAGCAGCCAGTTTACCCTGAGCGGCAGCGGGAAGATCAGCGATAATTCCGCGAGCGGGCGCGGCGGCGGCGTCGCCCTGATAGGTAACAGCCAGTTTATCATGAGCGGCGGGGAGATCAGCGATAACAGCAGCGACGGAAGCGGCGGCGGCGTCGCCCTGGGGGGGTACGGCAATTTTAGCATGAGCGGCGGGAAGATCAGCGAGAATGAAGCGAGCGCGAGCGGAGGCGGCGTCGCCGTAACGGATCACGGCGGGTTTACCCTGAACGGCAGCGCCGAGATCAGCGAGAATACCGTAACCGGGGCCGTGGGCAGCGGCGGCGGCGTCGTCCTGACGGATTGGGGCGAGTTTGACATGCTCGGCGGGGAGATCAGCGGGAATACCGCGAACGGGGCCGGCGGCGGGGTGTACCTCGCGGCAATCACAGGCACTAACACGGGCAACCGGACCTTTACCATGACGGGCGGGATCATCAGCGGGAATACCGCCAGCACCGGGGCGGGGGGCGGGGTATTTCTGGCAGGGCTCGGGATGAATAGCGATGTAGTCACCTTCACCATGACGGGCGGGGAGATCAGCGGGAATACCGCGACCATGGGCAACGGAGGCGGGGTATATATCGGCGTGAGCAGCAGCAGCAATAATATCTTTGCCAAGCAGGGCGGGACCCTTGGGCCCAACACCGCCGCCTCCACCGGCAAGGAGGCGTATGCTAATGTTTCCGGGTTTCCTGTGCGCACTACCACGGCCGGGCCGGGCGACCGGCTCTATATTAAGGGGACCACCAGTAGCGCTGTATATGTCGACCCGATTTATGGAGACACCTCAAGCAACTGGATATGAGCGCAGGTTTTAGCGGCGCGAAGCGTCCGTTTCGCGCGAACCGTACCGGTTTGTGGCGGGCGGCGCGGACAAAGGGGAATGAACAACACACCGTAAAACCCCCGGAGGAAGCGCCCCCTTCGCGGCCGGCCCGGTTCGCGGGAAGCGGACGCCGGTAAAAAAGGAGGCGGCGGCGGCGTAAAAAGCGGCAACGCCGCCGTAAAACGGTACAACAGCGGCAAAAAAGCCGGTTCTGCTGTTTGGAAAGCCGGTACCCGTGTTTGCGGTGCCGGCAACGGTGTTTGCGTTGTCGGCAACGGTATGTGCGTGTCCGGCAACGGCATTTGCGTTTCCGGCATCGGCGTTTGCGTTGCTGGCAACGCGGCTGCGGGGGAGGCTACGCTGTTTGCGTTGTCACCCACGCTCCTTGCGTTGTCACCCACGCTCCTTGCGTTGCTGGCAACGCGGCTGCGGGGGCAGCAACGCTGTTTGCGTTGTCACCAACGCTCCTTGCGTTGTCACCCACGCTCTTTGCGTTGTCACCAACGCTCCTTGCGTTGTCACCCACGCTCCTTGCATTGCCGGCAATGCCGCCCGGAAAGCCGGCCGCGCCGGAAAAAAACCGGTGAATGACATCCCCGCGCACGGCTGTTTTTACGCGAAAATCCCTTTTTTTTCTTCATTTTTCGTCCTTTTTTACTTCGCGGCGCGCTTTTTTGCGGACATAGCGCGGTTTTTTGCGCCGCCTCACGCGCCCCGTTTTCATTTGACAAAAGCCCTCGTTCACGATATACTCGAAATGCATGCCGCTCCCATGGGGCATGTACATTATCACAGAGATAAGGAGTTTATCGTGAAAAAAACAATGAGGGCTTTGGGTATTTTCTTGCTCCTGGCGGCCGTTTTTTCCCCGCTGTACGCGGGCGGCGGCAAGCAAAAGCAGGGCGGCGGCAAGCAAACGCAGGGCGGCGGTTCCGATGCCGTAACTTTGGTAATGGGTTCGTGGCGGCCCGATGATACGGCGCAGATGAACAATCTGCTGGCTGAATATAAAAAGCTCAAGCCGAATGTAACGATACAGTTCCGGCCCACCAACCCGCCGGATTACAACGCTACGCTGCGCCTGCAGCTTGACGGCGGTACGGGGCCTGACTTGATGTACGCGCGCAGTTACGCCCCGGGCCGCGAATTGTACAACGCGGGCTATTTTGCCGATTGCAGCGGGATTGGCGGAGTCAGGCAAAACTTCAGCGCGGCAAACCTTGCCCCCTGGCAAATGCCCGACGGCAAAATGTTCGCCGTTCCCTTTGCCGCGGTTTCCCACGCCGTGTACTACAACAAAAGCATTTTCAAAAAGGAAGGGCTTGCCATTCCCGCGACGTATGAGGAATTCCTTGCCCTGTGCGAAACGCTGGCCGCCAAAGGTTATACGCCCCTGGCCAACGGCGTGGCCGATGAATGGGACATTCTTGAAGTGTTCTATCTGGGGATGCTCCCCAACTTTATCGGCGGCGGCATAGAGCGGGAACTGTACGAGTCCGGCGCGAAGAAGCTGAACGACGCCAACTTTGCCGCCAGTTTCAAGGCGATGGCCGATGCCGCCAAATATCTCCCCAAGGGATTTGAGTCGGTAACGTACAACGATTCCCAGGCGCTCTTTAACACCGAGCAGGCGGTGATGTTCATGGACGGTTCCTGGACCGTGAGCGTCTACGCCGGAGCGCCTTTCGAGTGGGGCCTCTTTGCCATGCCCGCGCCCGCGGGCCGCAAGACCCTTATCACGTTCCATCCCGATATGGCGATAACTTACAACAAGGCTACGAAGTACCCCACAGAGTGCCAGGAATTCCTCGCGTGGCTTGCCTCCCCGGCGGGCGCGGCGGTGGCGTCCAAAGCGCTGCCCGCGGGTTTCTTCCCCATGATCAACGCGGCTATCACCCTGGATGATCCGCACGCCAACGAGTTCCTCGCCCTTAACAGCGGCAAGGATACGGACGCCCGCTTTGTGTGGCCGAAATTCCTCGACCTCTACGCGCCCATGAATCAGGCGGTCATCAAGGTCTTGAAGGGCGAGCAGACTCCGCAGCAGGCGGCCGGCGACATGGAAGCGGCCGCGGCAAAACTGCGTTAACGAGGGCGTATGGCTGTAAAGACCGCGGGGGCTCATAGAACAGGAAACGGGACGCCGGCAGTCTGGCTGCCGTATCTGGCGCCGGCGCTGGTTTTCTACGTGGTCTTTATGGCCTGGCCGCTTATCAATTCGCTGTGGCTCAGTCTGTATACCGGTTCCGCCGGTATCGGGCGCAGTTTTGCCGGCTTCGATAACTTTATCCGGCTGTTTACTGTGGCGAATTATTCCGAGCGGTACTGGGGCGCGCTTGCGCATACCGTTTTGTTTTTCATCATCCATTTGGCGGTTCAGAACGGGCTGGGCATTGTGTTTGCCACCCTGTTAACCGAAAAAAATCTAAAAGGCCGGGAATTCTACCAGACCGTCATTTTTATACCCGTAACGCTGGCCATCCTGGTTACCGGCTATCTCTGGAAGCTCCTCCTCAACCCGGTATGGAGCGGGCCGTTCCTGCAGCGCCTCCATCTGGGCTTTCTTGTCCGCCCCTGGCTGGGCGACCGCTTTACCGCCCTTATCTGCGTGTCCCTGGTCTCCTGCTGGCAGTGGATGGGCATCCCTACGATGATGTTTGTGGCGGCCTTACGCAATATCAGCGAAGATTATTTTGAGGCGGCGTTAATTGACGGAGCGAGGCCGGCGCAGGTTTTTTGGCGTATTAAACTTCCCTTGATTAAACCGGTGGTGGGCATGATCGCCATTCTTACTTTTGTGAATAATTTTAACGCCTTCGATGTGGTGTTTGCCATGGAAAATGTCAACGGCGCGCCGAATTACGCCACGGACCTTATCGGCACGCTGTTTTACCGGGTCGGTATTGCCGGGCAGCACCCGGTAGGTATCCCCGATCCCGGCATGGGCGCGGCTATTGCCGCCATTACCTTTTTGATACTTTGCCTGGGCGTTATTCCAACTTTGCGGGCAACCCAGGGGAGGGATTAAATGAAGCGCGCTTCTCTTGAACGGCAAAACCGGCACATTCCCTCTCACCTGGTCTTGGGGCTGTGGGCGCTCATCGTGATTTTTCCCCTCTGGGTGATGGTTATTAATTCGTTTAAGGACCGCCTTTCGATCTACCAAAACCCTTTCGGCCTGCCCGCCAAATGGAACATCGCCAATTACGGCATGGTTATCACCGACGGCGATTTTCTTGGTTATTTCAAAAACAGTTTTATCGTCGTGCTGCTGTCCCTTGCGCTCGTGCTCATCGCCGGCGCTCTGGCAAGTTACGCGCTGGCTAACTGGCGGGGCAGGCTTTCGCGCGCGCTCTACTTTTTCTGCATAGCCGGCATGATGCTTCCCATAAAAATCGCCTCTATACGTCTGCTGGAACTGGTTAAAGCCTTACACCTTTTGAACACGATCTGGGCGCTTATCCCGATCTACGTGGCGATGGGCATTCCGGTGGCGGTTTTTGTGCTTACCGAATTTATCCGCGCGGTGCCGTACGAGCTGACTGAAGCGGCCATTATCGACGGGGCCGGGCGTTTCGGCACGTTCCTGTTGATCATCGCCCCGCTGCTGCGTCCCGCGCTTGCCACTGTGGCTATTTATAACCTGGTCCCCTTCTGGAACGATCTCTGGTTCCCGCTGATTTTTATCAGTGACGACAACGCCAAAACCGTGCTGTTGGGCGTTACCCGCCTGTTCGGCCAGTATCAGACCGACTGGTCTAAAGTGCTCGCCGTCCT
This sequence comes from Treponema sp., assembly GCA_031270205.1. Taxonomy (GTDB): domain Bacteria; phylum Spirochaetota; class Spirochaetia; order Treponematales; family Breznakiellaceae; genus WQXQ01. Next base: position 4,980 of record JAISYA010000252.1, on the reverse strand, counting down.
CACCCTGTCGGCGGTTCCGGTCATCGCCCTGTATCTTGCGGCCAGCAAGCAGTTTATCAAGGGCCTTACCGCCGGGGCGGTAAAGGGTTAACGCCTTTCAGTACGCCGCGAACGGGATAATTTCGGTAATCTGCACGCTGAAACGGGCCGAGGCGGCCCAGCGCCCGCCGTCGATGTAATAATGGGGGAAGGCGGCAAGGCTGATAAAGCCTGTGGTCTCTTTGGGGCGGTTCCGCTCGCCGCCCCGGAGCATAGCCCTAACGGCGGCGCGGGCGGCGTCTTCAAGGGCGGCCTTTTTTATGGCCAGCCAGCCGGCAGCTTCCTCAGGAGCGGCGAGAGGGCCGCGGCCTACCGCCTGGGCGCTGCGGATTGTCCCGGTCCGCCACACCCGCAGGCGGCGGATCTGGGCATCGCTCAGGCGGTAATCGGTCCAAAGCCTGGCCCGCAGGTCGCGCACCTCCATATCGGTGGCCCGCAGGCCCGGATCGCCAAAGGGAATGGACGCTAGCGCCGCGAGTTCAAACGTTTCGGGGATCTGCCGGGCCTTTTCGCCGGTGTCGTAATGAAAAGACCAGCCGTAAATCATCGCCGAATAATGCAGCGCCGCTTCTTCCAAAGCCCGCCTGCGGACCGTGTCCGCGTCAAGGGGATACTCGCTGTCCACATAGCCGCCGTATAGTGGTTCAAGCTCTACCCAGACCTCTCCGCGGAGCACTTCGGGATTGTAGCCCGGGCCATGTTCCTGCGCCGCCAGGGTGAGGACGGCAAAAAAAAGAAAAACGGCGGAAACGGATGCGATTATTCGGGACATACTACATTTTCGGAACAAAACGCTCCAATATGTGGGGCTTTCTCAAACGGCTGTTTAGGCTTCCAGGGTCATCCCTTCCATAGCCATCATTACTTCCGGGGCCGGCTTGCCGGGCGTACTGTTGAGTTTGGCCCGGCAATTGGTTTCAATTGCCGCAAGCTGGCTGTCGGTATGGACCGGATCGTGATGAAAGAACACGAGTTTCTTTACATCCGCCCGGACGGCGTTGTCAATCGCCTGTTCATACGAGGAATGGCCCCAGCCCAGGTGCGCGGCATACGCGGCTTCGGTGTATTGGGCGTCATGGATCAGAATATCGGCGTTACGGAAAAAGCGGATTACTTTTTCATTTTCCTCGGCGGCGGCCAGGTCGCCTTCCCGGGCGGCTTCTTCATCGTAAGAAGGGTCCGCGGGATCGGTTGGAAAGAGATTGCGGAAAGGCTCGTGGTCGAAGGCGGTAACAATGGATTTTCCCTGGTACTCAAAACGGTAACCCAGGCAGAGGATCGGGTGATTGAGGAACTTGGTGGTTAATCGTATGTCGTCTCCGAGACTGAACGAGGTTTCTTTTATTTGAAAATATTCAATGTGGACGGCAAGCTCGCTTGCCCGGACCGGCCAGTAACGGTAGGATAACTGCGCGCTGATGATCGATTCCAGGCTGTCATCCTCATAGGACACAGGCCCGTGGATCCACAGTTTGTTTTCGGGGGAAAAAATGGGGGCAAACATGGGAAAGCCCATGATGTGATCCCAGTGGGTGTGGGTGATAAAAATATCCGCTTCGATGCGGCCGTTTTTTTTGAAATCGTTGGCCAGCAGCCAGTCGCCCAGGGGGCGAATACCCGTACCCAGATCAACAATGATAAGCCGCTCATCGGCACGTATTTCCAGGCAGGAAGTATTTCCCCCGTACTTTACCGTATCCGGACCGGGACAGGGTATAGAGCCCCGATCACCCCAAAAACGTACCGACAGCATAATCTACTATAATACAGCCGGCCCGCAAAAGCAACATGCCGCATGCCGCGTTCATTCCCCGATAATCTTCACCAGTACCCGCTTGCGGCGCTGCCCGTCGAATTCACCGTAGAAGATCTGCTCCCAGGGGCCAAGGTGGAGTCTGCCGCCGGTAACCGCCGCCACCACTTCGCGGCCCATGATCTGCCGTTTCAGGTGGGCGTCGGCGTTGATCTCGCCGGTGTTATGCCGGTAGGAAGAGACCGGCTCGTGAGGGGCGAGTTTTTCGAGCCAGACCTCAAAATCCTGGTGCAGGCCGGCTTCGTCGTCATTGACAAAAACGCTGGCGGTAATGTGCATGGCGTTCACCAGGCACAGGCCCTCCTGTATGCCCGATTCCCGCAGCAGGGCTTCAACCGTGCCGGTTATGTTGATGAATTCGCGGGGCTTTTTGGTGTTGAACCACAGCTCTTTCGTTATTGATTTCAAAATCGACTCCTTTACGGGCTGCTAAAACAGCCTTCTGCATTCCAGGTAAAAACGCTTTTCGGCGGCCTCTCCCATGGAGAAACTCTTTCGGGGCAGGGGGCCGGAACGGGCTACGGTTTCAAAAAGACCGGCCTTTTTTACCGGCGGCAGCAAAATGCCCACCGCCTGCCGCCCGGAGGCGGATGCCAGGCGGAACAATTCTTCCGCCCCGTGGATGTAGTCGATGGACAGAGCGCGGCTCCCGGCCGCCCGCGCCAGATGACGGTCCAGCAAAGGCTGAAGCTCCGCGGTGGCAATGCCGCCGGCGCTTGTCTCGACCAGCGCATAACGGTTCCCGGAAGCAGCGCCGCCGGAGACAGCGCTGCGGGCAGCGATGCCGAAACGGTTTCCCGCGCACGGCTCGGCGGTCAGGCGAATCAGTTCTTCCCGGCCGCCCGGCTCCCGGCTGGAAAAACCGGGCAGTCCGGCGAGAACCGCCAGCGCTTCATCAAAATCCATGCCGAATATAACCCGGTGGATGGGTTCAAACGTGATGGCCGGATCATAAATATTTTCAATCTCCACCAGGGCGTAGCGGCAGGGATGATCAGGCAAAGCGCCGCCGTTTGTACCACTGTGGACTTTTTTGTACTCTTCCCAGATGCCTTTGGCGGCGGCCAGTGAATGGTTGCCGTCTCCGGCGGCGAAGAGAAAGGGCGCTCCTCCCGTTTCGTCCCCGGCCGAAACGCCCTGTCCGCCGGGCAAATACCGGGTCAAAGCCCGCCGGGCAAGTTCTGCAAGTTTTTCGCTGATAAAAGCCCAGTCTGCTTCTGTATCCAGGAACCAGGCGCTTATACTGCCGGAACCCATCATCAGGCCGGTTTGGTAAAGCGGCGGGGCTTTTTTTGCCCGCTCCCCCAGAGGCGGCAAAAGGCTTTCGGTCTCATCATCAATCAGCAGAAGGACATGGGACGTTTCCAGAGGAGCGCCCCGGCGTATATCCATCCTGGGAGGAAGCCGCTCCGGCACAGTCCCCTCGGTAGAGCGTATCAACGGCCGGGCGGAGGGCGTCCAATCGTACTGCTCCAAATCCACCGCCACGACCAGCCCGCGGCGGCCCCGCTGAAAGGGGGTGTCCCGCTCCAGATACACGCAGCCCCGCCGCGCCCCGACGAAAATTCCCCTGTCCAGATAGCGCATCATGGTTTCGTGAATATCCTTGATGCGCCGGGGCATATCTCCATCGGAGAGAAAAACTTCGGGGAATATCAGGTTTAGGGCCGAAGGCGCCCCGGCGGCGGTGTTTTTCACTTTTTCCCAGTAATCCCGGTCCTGGGTGAACTGATCGCAGGCAATAACCGCCCATTTCTGTAAATCGCCACGGGGAAGCATGATTTCGGGGATCGTAAGGCCCAGAGCCGCAATTTTTTGTTGAAAATCCTTCATAATTTCTTCTATCGTCGTGACTATTGGAGCTTTCCCAGAACTTCAGTTTCGGGACAGACTCTAGTATCTTATAATAACGAAAATCCTGTCAATCGCATAATAATCGCGTAAATAATCCTTGACAAAGCCCCGAATGAGGCTCAAATTTGATATATGCAATTGCAGCGTCCGTCTTTCATCCAGGAACAGCGGCTCAAAATGAACCCCCAGTTTCATCAGTCCTTAAAGCTGATGGGGCTTCCCATTATGGATCTGCGGGAATCAATTGAGGCGGAGCTTGAACTGAATCCCGCGCTGGAAGTGCTGGAGGACCGCAGTACCGTTTCACTGGACGAGGCGATTGGCGCGCCCCCCAAAGAGGAAGACGACTATTTTGAGGCTAGTTCGGATTCGGGCTTTGTGCGCCGGGGCGGGGAAGAGGCTGCCGACGAACAGCGCCGTTTTATCGAGGGTGTCCTTACGCGGCCGGAGACCCTGCAGCAGCACCTGCTGTGGCAATTGCAGCTGGAGCCCCAGGATGATGAACTGCGGGCCATTGCGGAAATTTTGATTCAAAATCTTGACGAGGATGGCTTTCACAAAGAGCCGCCCGAAACCCTGTATAAAAAAGGGCCGGCCTTTCCGCTTGTGCCGCCGCCCCGGCTCGCCGAAGCGATGCGGATGATCCAGTCCCTGGACCCGGCGGGCGCGTGTACGGCCGATTACCATGAATCGCTGCGGGTCCAAATCGGCCTGATGCCGGGCGCGCCGGACGGCATTGAGCAGGCGCTGGATTATCTGGAGCTTCTGGAGCGGGGAAAATTCGCCGAGGCCGCAAAAAAAATGAACCGCAGAGAGGAAGAAGCCCGGCTTTTTTTTGAGCGAATAAAAGAGCTTTCCCCTTTTCCGGGCAGACAATTCGCCGCGGCGGAAGTCCGCTATGTGACGCCCGACATTCAGGTTGTCAGGGATGAAGGGGAATTCATGATAATCCTCAACGAGGAGGAAATACCCGTTCTGGGGATCAATCCTTTTTTCATGGAACTTGCCCACGCGCACAAGGGGGCGGGGCGCAAGGTAAGTCCGGCCGAGCGGCCCGCGCGGGATTTTGTCAGGGAAAACATCAGGGAAGCGCGGTGGTTTATCGATTCGATAAACAGGCGGAACCATACCCTGCTGCGGGTAACCCGCGCGATAGTGGAATTTCAGCGCCCCTTTTTTGTGAACGGTCCCAAGTACCTTGCCCCCCTAACGCTGGCGGACATCGCCAAAGAATTGGGGGTTCACGAAACCACGGTTTCACGGATCGCCAACGG